>CAYPTM010000516.1:0-1503 GCA_964413345.1 uncultured Elusimicrobiales bacterium | reverse complement strand
ATACTGCTCAACGACGGGGGAGGTTATCTTATTGGTGTCATTGTCCTTCTGGACAAGGTAGCGGCGAATGCCTTTCCAGGCGCCGTCGCCCTGGGAGTAATTGGCCATGCGGCCCAGTTCCACGACGATGTTCATGCCGTTGCTGGAGCCGATCTTCTCCATCTCGTTCATGTCGGAGAGGGCGAAGGGTTCAAGGTTATTCTTGCCGTTGATGAAGACCATGATGGTCCAGCCGGTGGCCTTTGCGCGGGTCTCATCGGTGGAGAAGGACTTGTCTTCCGCGGCGGTAAGAACGGGGAGCTTCTCGGTGTTCGCGATCTTGGCGGAATTGACGATATCCGCGATGTTGAAATTCATCTGGTCGAAGTCGATTTTGGTGGTCTCGGCTTTTGCGGTCGCGCCGATCATGGTGATCGCCGCCGCGAGCGTAACTGCTGCTATTGTGTTTTTCATGTTACCTTGCCTCCGATCTTTCAGGCCCCGGGTTGTGCGCGTAACGCCTGCGCTGGTCACCCATACTTTAGTCTTGCGTTTTGGTGTCCCCATAACAGGGGCCTAAAGGCCCAATTTTTTATAGGTCCAACGTCTCGCTGGGTGTTGTCATCTCCTAGCCTAAGCAAAAATTAGCATTTGTCCCGGTTCAATGCAAGCGATATTTTCCCCGTCGGGGAACTCCGTCCGCGCGGGTTTTACGGGCAAAAAAACGGCGGGCGCGTTGCCGCGTCCGCCGTTGTGAATATGTCCGCTTCAGTGGGCCTTGAACTTTATGCCTTTCGCGGAGCCCTGTTTCCGCACCGTTTCCAGTATGGCCTGTTCAAGCGTTTTCGGCCCCTTTTGGGAGGCCACGCGTTCCTGATCCGCCAGGTATTTCTGGCGGGAAATGTTTAGTTCGGCGATCTTTTTCTGTATGGCCTTCCGTTCGGCGGCCAGCGATTCCAGCTTCTGCTTGCGTTCGCTGTCCGAAAGGTTCTTGAGGTTGTCCGGCAGTTCCTCCTTATTTATATCACTGGCCTTCCTTTGCCCTGAAGCCACCGCCGCCACCGCGTCCCATTCGGCCTCCATTCTGGAGGCCTGCGCGCTGGCGCGGTAGGAACTCATCCCGGCGGCCGCGCCCGCGGAGGCAAGTGCCGTTCTCTGCTCCGCTTTCCTCATGCTGTCCTGCGCTGATATGCCTTTGAGGCCCATGGGGACCTGCGTGCGGTTAAGCTTGGCGGAAAGGGCCGCGATTTCGTCATCCTGCGGCGCGGCCACGTATTTGACCTGGAGCTGCTGGTCTATGTTCGAATAGTCTCCTCCGGCCGCTTCTGCCGCGGTCTTCCACTGTTCGGCAATGCCGCGCTGCCTGTCTCCGCAGTAGATTGTATTTACGAAAATGCCCTTGGCGGAGGCTTTCTGCATGCTTTCAAGGAAGCTGAACGGGCCCTGCGTGAAGGGTTCGTTGCCCGCGATGAAGATGGCCTTGTAGACATCCGCGTAAGAGGACCATGCCAGCTCATCGACAGC
>CAYPTM010000515.1:0-1504 GCA_964413345.1 uncultured Elusimicrobiales bacterium | reverse complement strand
TGCGCCGTGGAAAGCCTAAACCCGGCGCCAGACCCCTATAACCAGTCCTTCAATTTGCAGCTTATCCGGCGCGGTTCTGACTGTCGGATGCTTTGGGTTTTCGGGACGCAGCTCTATATCCCTGGTCGTTCTGAACAGGCGTTTGAGCGTGTGCATCCCGTTTGCTGAAAGCAGAGCCAGCCTGCCGTTCTCGAAATGCCTGGTGGCCACCAGAACAAGATACTCTCCGTCATGGGCCGAGGGTTCCAGCCAGTCCCCGCATATCTTCAGGGCGAATGTCCTGTATCCCTTGAAAGCCGGGACTGGTATCGTTTCATCGGCTATTGCATCCGGAGAGAAGAAAAAGTTCTCCGCGTTCGCCGTTCCAAGAACTGGTATGTGTGCGGCCTGTGTTATGTGTTTCGAGTCCGCCGTCTCCCGCCGGCGCCTGCGGCCTTCCTCAAGGGAGAGCATGAGCTGTTCAACCGTTACCCCCAGCTCCATTGCTATCTGCGGCCGCAGCTTTTCTGACGGCAGGCTGCGGCCGGAATTCCAGTGGGATATCGCGCTTCTGTTCACCACCTTCAGTTTGCGCTGGAACGCCTCCAGCGCGCCTCTGGCTTGTCCCCCATTAGCTTTTATAAGTAATTCGCTGAATGTCATCGGTCACTCTCGGACGTCATGCGTGTCGTTTTAGATGCCTGCGCCTCAAACCGGCGCGCAGGATTATTTGCGAAAGGTGTCTGGGGGGGTCCGTTTTTGCTATGTGCGATTCGCAGTTTGCGTCAAGGCAAAACCGGGACAAAGCCAAACCGGCTCCTCTCATTAAAATAGAAAGGACTTGACAAAATGTAACCGTTACTATAGGATATTATCGGTTACCTGTCTTTTGTTTTGGCAGAGTGAATCGGGAAAGCGCTTTTGATGGATTGAACGATAAGCTTCCCGCTTGTCGTTTCTGCCCCCCCGCAGGTGTGCTGGTCGCCAACCTCTCACCTGCGGGATTTATTTACAAAGTATTATAGCCGCTTTGTAGTGCTGGCGCAACACTGAAAAGGTTATCAAGCTTATAATTTTGCGGGTGGTCATTGCCTCGTCTGGAACGGCTTCGGCGGTTGCCGTTTCCTGTACGGGGGAGAAGTTTCCGGGGGCGGTTGTCTAACGGGTGTCCGAAAGGCGGAGGTCTTATGCCTGGACAGAGGGTTGATAGTAGCCGCGATTGCTTGAGTGTCTGCTGTATCTACGACGGCGGGCTTGTTGGCGCCGTCAAGGACCTGTTGCGTGGTCCCCTTGACCGGGGAGAAACGGTGTTTTGCATAGCCGGGCCGGAAAAATCACTCTCGCTTCAGAAGCAACTTCCCCTCGCTTCGGGGGCGTTCCGGGCCAATCTGCATTTCAAGTCCCCTTATGCCGAACACTGCGTGTCACCCGCCAGGTTTTCGGAATTTCTGGGCGGGCTTTGTGATGCCGAGGAAAACCTTTCCGTCTGCATTGATATGTCTTCCCTGCCTGGCACGCTCTGCTC
>CAYPTM010000514.1:0-1508 GCA_964413345.1 uncultured Elusimicrobiales bacterium | reverse complement strand
CCGCCAGTATCAGCGAGGCGTCGGAGGTGCGGTTTCCGCGTTTTGCCAGCAGATACGAGGCCAGCGTGGCCGCCGCTCCGCCGAGGAAGGTCAGCAGATAGAATGACGGGGAGGAATACGGCAGGTCCATCAGTATGCCGGCGCAGGCCCCGGCCGCGGCCCCGGCGGAAGTGCCTATTATGAAGGGGTCCGCCAGGGGGTTGCGCAGTACGCCCTGCATTACTGTGCCGGAAGCCGCCAGCCCCGCTCCGGCCAGCAGGCCGCAAAGCAGGCGCGGCAGGCGGATGGACAGGATGATATCCGTTCCGGCCTGCGGGCCTATGAAGAGGGCTGCTCCCGCTGCCGCCGCCGAACCGGCCAGCAGCAGTGAGGTTTTAGCGTTTGTTTTCAGAAATCGCGCTCCGCATTACCCTGACCGCTTCAACAGCGCGCGGGCCCGGGCGGGTGAGGAGATTCTTGTCCAGTCCGGTCAGGATGGAATGGTTTTTCACCGCTGTAACGGTCTTTGCGCCCGGCAGTTTTGAAAAATCCGTTTTTGCGTAGGAGAGGTCCACTATAATGTCCGGGTTCGCGCTGACAATATCCTCCCAGGATGCCTGGAAAAAGCCTTTTTTGCCGGAAAAAACGTTGCGCCCGCCGGCTTTTTCGATGATGTCCGAAAGGAAGGTGTCCCCGCCCGTGGTCCAGTGCTTGGCGTCCACTTCCGCGTACACGGAGGGATGCTTGCCGCCGGGCAGTTTGGCGATTTTCGCAAGCTCCTTCTTCATCTTCCCGACAAGCGCTGCGGCTTCGGCGCGCCTGCCGGCCATCTCGCCCACGGCGGTTATGTTCGCGTATATACCTTCGATGCTTTCGGCGTCCGGCAGTTCCTTTACGGTAAAGCCCGCGTTGCGGAGCCTTTCCCCTGTAGGACTGCTTTTCCACTTGCCTATGATAATTATGTCCGGTTTCGCCGCGGCAATCTTTTCCATGTCCGGGGCCAGGAGGTCGCCCATGCGGGGCAGTTTGACGGCTTCAGGGGGCCAGTCGCAGAAATTCCCTATGCCGGCAACCTGCGAGGATGCCCCTACGGCAAAGAGTATCTCGGTGAAGGCGGGCATCAGCGATATGATTTTAGTCTCGGCGCGGCAGGGCAGCGCGGACAGGGTGAGCAGGCAGGCCAGAAGCAGTTTTTTCATGATTCCCTCCAATAAATCGCCCCGTCCTGGAGGGCGGGGCAATGAAAGGAACATGCCTTCCCTCGAAGAAGCCGCCCGGAACGCGTCCGGCGGCGACGGCGGTAGACCGGGCTCTGGGGATTCCCATTACCGTTGCGGGGCAGCCGCTGATTTACACAGCGTTCCTCCGCCGTCCTCCATATGGTATGACTTTGGTGCCGCCGTTGTCAAAGAAGGGTGTCAATGCCCGCCGGGGCCCATATTTGGGATAATATACCTATGGCAGCGGTGTCCATGAAGGGCAAAGTGCGAAACAGCATCAGGGCCAGCGTGAAGGATGGCCTTGGCTGG
>CAYPTM010000513.1:0-1513 GCA_964413345.1 uncultured Elusimicrobiales bacterium | reverse complement strand
GGAGGGCGTGGGCAAGACCACCACCAGCGCTGTCGTCAACTGCATGGTGCTGGTGCTGGTGCTGGACTATTTCGCTTCGGCCGTTCTGGTGGCCATGGGAATCTGATGATAGAAGTTACGGACCTGCAGAAAAATTTCGGCCCCAAGCGCGTCCTTCGCGGAGTCAACGCGCGCATAGAGGAAGGCAAGGTTTTCACCGTCATAGGCGGTTCGGGCGTGGGCAAATCCACGTTCATCAAGTGCATAATACGCCTGCACGACCCGGACGGCGGTTCCATAAAGGTGGACGGCGTGGACGTGACCCATGTGCGGGACGAATATCGCCTCGCCGGCCTGCGCAGCAAGTTCGGCTACCTGTTCCAGGAAGGCGCGCTTTTCGATTCGCTCTCGGTGTGGGAAAACGTCGCCTTCGGGCTGAAATACCTTACCGATATCCCCAAAAAACGCTACCGTGACATCGCCCGGGAAAAGCTGGCTTTGGTGGGCCTTTCCAATGTGGAGGACCTCCGGCCCTCCGAGCTTTCCGGCGGCATGAAGAAGCGCGTTTCCCTCGCACGGGCCATAGCCTCCAATCCGAAATATATCCTTTACGACGAACCGACCAGCGGCCTCGACCCGATAATGAGCGACGTCATCAACGACCTCATACTTCACCTCAAGGCCACCATAGGCGCGACCTCCATCGTCATTACGCACGACATGAAATCCGCCTTCAAGATATCCGACACCATCTCCATGATTTATGAGGGGCAGTTCATCTTTACCGGCACTTCCGCGGAATTCGAAAAGACGGACAATCCCTATGTCCGCCAGTTCGTAGAGGGTTCCAGCAAGGGGCCGATACAGATGAAAATAAAGAAGTTCGACTGAGGGGCTATGGGGAAAATTCTGTTTCTGGCTGTCGCGGGAGCGCTGCTTTGCTCCTGCGCGCCGAGACCGGACATGATGACCAGCGTGGAGAACCGCGCCGGTGTTTCGCTTCCGGCCGGGACCAGGCTTTGCATAGTGGGCGACCCCGCCTCCGACCCGCAGGTCCGCGAGCGCATAAGAGTGCTGGTCCGGGACAATCTTTTCAAAAAGGGATTCGACGTGGTTTCCTGCGCGGAAGCGCAATACGCGGTGCTGTTCGACTGGCGCTTAAGCGGACCCCGCGAGGCGCGTGCCGGCGCTCCTGTCCGGTCTTCGGATGACCGCATCGCCGTCTTTGTTCCTTACGAGTACTCTTATTCCACCGCCGCTCTCGTCCTTGCGCTTTATGATTCCCGCCGTCCGGAAAAGTCAGAAGCGCGGGACGCGCTGTGGCATTGCGGAGCCATAATGCCTTCCGGGGAAAACGGCGGCTTCGCGGAATGGGGTGACCTGGTTTCATCCTGTTCCTCCAGGATGGGAGCTGCCCGCTGACATGCCATTCTATTCCGCGGATGAAATTTCGTCTTTTCTCGCCCTGAAACCCCATCCAGAAGGCGGGGCCTATTCGGAAAGCTACCGCAGCCCCGGCTCGTTCGACGGGGCC
>CAYPTM010000512.1:0-1523 GCA_964413345.1 uncultured Elusimicrobiales bacterium | reverse complement strand
CTGACCAGCCTTGTGGACGCTGACGCGATAATAGAGCAGCACCGGCGCTGCCGCACTTCTGTTATACAGATATGCGACCGGCTGATGGGCGGCACTCATGAGGATATCCGCCGCGCCCTGCCGGGCGTGAAAGTGGTTCAGGTAATCCATGTCTGCGGCGAGGTTTCGGTGGGGGAGGCGCTCTGGCAGGCAAGGACGGCCGACGCGCTGCTGCTCGACTCAGGCAACCAGTCTCTTTCCGTAAAGGAGCTTGGCGGCACCGGCCGCACGCATGACTGGGAATTGAGCGCGCGCATCGTGGCGTCCGTGAAAGTGCCTGTTTTCCTTGCCGGGGGTCTTAAGCCCGAAAATGCGGCGGATGCCGTGTCGGCTGTCCGCCCTTTCGGCCTTGACTTGTGCAGTGGCGTCCGCACAGACGGGAGGCTTGATGAGGCCAAGCTGTCCCGCTTCTTCGCCGCCGTGACCAAACCGTAAGATTATTAGCGGTACTTTATTACTATAATTTTTTGATAATCGTGCCGGGGAACATTTGACCTCCCCGAAACCGAGGAGATGAACCATGAGCCCGCTAGGTTACATAATAGCTGTAGTCGTATTACTAATCATAGTGGTCCCGATGTTCCGGACCGTAAGGCAGTCTACCGTGGTGGTTGTTACGCTGTTCGGCAAATACTGCCGCATCATGCGCGAAGGCCTGAATATAAAGTGGCCGTGGGAAGGCACGCTGCCGGAGCTTTCCCTTCAGAACCGGGCGCTTGAGCTTGAGTTCCAGGCCATCACGCAGGACCAGGCCAACGTGAAGTTCTCCACCATGATACTTTACGCGGTTGCTGACGGTTCCGAGGAGACCATAAAGCGCGCCACCTTCAGCTTCGCTTCCGCGCACGAATTCCAGCTTGCCCTTCAGCGCACCATAGACGGCTCCATCCGCCAGTTCGTTGCGACAACCAAGCAGGCTGACATCCTTGGCATGCGCGCGGAGATAGTGGACCACACCAAGAAAAACCTGGATGAGGTGGTTTCCTCCTGGGGCTATGTGGTGCGGGACATACAGATAACCGACATGACCTTCGACAGGGAAATAATAGATTCGATGGCCCGCGTGGTGGCTTCCAAGAATCTGCTTGCCGCCGCTGAAAACGAAGGCGCGGCCCTGCTGGTCAAGCGCACTAAAGACGCCGAGGCCGAGGCCGCCTACAAGACCATCGGAGCTGAGGCCGAGAAGAAGGCCTCCTCCCTTCGGGGTGAAGGCCTCGCTCTTTTCCGCAAGAATGTGGCCGACGGCATGAAGGAGGCCGCGGAAAATCTTCGCGCGGCGGGAGTGGACTCCAACTTCCTGCTGTTTCTTGAATATAACGACGCGCTCAAGTATGTGGCGGAACATTCCCAGGGAAAGATTGTATTCATGGACAACAGCGCCGGCGCGGCTACGCGCATCATACAGGGCATAGACGGTCTGGGCGCGGAACTGCCTTCCGTTCCGCCTCCTCCGCCGGCAAAGACGGCCTATCCTCCGCACGCAG
>CAYPTM010000511.1:0-1535 GCA_964413345.1 uncultured Elusimicrobiales bacterium | reverse complement strand
GAAGTGTCAACAGAATTAAACTTTCAAATATGATTCAATTCTACTAGACGGGACAGTCGTAAAGAACATTCTTGCCGGAATTGAGTCCAGAAAACACGACACCCTGAAAGCTCCCATCAACAGGAGATGGGACCCATCCCACAACCATTAGATCATCAACAGCAATGCACCTTGAGCTTACTCCGATTCTAGGGATATCGACGCCATCATGGAACTGAATTGAGCCAGTATTCTCATATGTCCCATAGTTGCCCGAAACATATAGAGCAGAATCTGTAGGCCAATCTGCCCATAGCAACCCAGAGTTAAGCACAATGAGCGACACAGAAGCAAAGATTTTAGACATATCCCCTACCAGCCTTCGGCTCTGCCTATCAAGCCATGCTTATCAAAACTCCAAGTGTATTTCTTTTTACCTAGGAGAAGGCGGACATGAATCGTATCGCTGATGATTGAGAGCGCCTCCTTTGAATATATGTAAGAGCCGGGCTCGAATGGATATTCCCATAACATATCTCCAGATTTTGCATAGCACCTTAAAGCCACAACTCCACCACTCTTTGCAAGGATTTTATAGAGGAAAGCAAAGTGATTTTCGGCCCCGAAATACTCTCCAAATCCTCCCCAAAGTCTGTCGAACACCACCTCTTTTTTAATCTGCCCACCCGCATCGTAGAAGGCTATCCCACCCTTTGCCGAAAATCCGTCCAGAGAATTTCTTGTGCCATAAACCACGAACCCGGAATCGTTCGCAATTTTGATTGCGCCATAGGGACGGAGATGTGCGTGTTCTTTAATTTTTTCGCCAGCCTCATTGTAAATCACAAGCGCCTGTGAGTGAATTCCGAATTTTTGAATACCAAGTGTCTTTTTATTTTCGGTGATTCTTGGATAATCCCAGTCCCCCAGCTTAATTTCTTTCCTTTTCTTCCCAACAGCATCATAAAACTCTATTGCCGTAGAAGCGCCACGCGAATTATTCTTAAATTTTATCCGGCCATAATCCGACACCGGCACATTTGCATCTTTGGCGTCATGCAAAACCGACGAACTAGTCGATACCGAAACCCTCGAGTTTTCTTTCGCGGCAGAAGTATGCTGCATGAGAAAAAACACCGAACAACCGACAAAAAGCATCTTTGCATTACCCACAAACGCAATCGACATAACAGGCATTTTCATAAACTCCCTCCGTTAATGGATCAAAGCCCCTTTGACAAACCCTAATCACTCAGCGTAATTCCTCAACAACTCTCTGGCCGCGTGGCCGCGGAAACCGAGGGATTCCAGTTTTTCGGTCACGCCCTGCCGGTCCAGCGTGTTGTCCTTCATTACGGCCTCCAGTTTGCCGTCGGTTCCGGCCGGCATGGCCATTGTCTTGCCGTCCGATCCGAAGAAGAGCACCCTGCCTTCCTCCAGCGCGCGGCGGAAGGCCCGGGCGTGTTTCTCGCCGTCGCGGGTCTGCCTTGCGGCACGGGCTGCCTCAGGCCCCGTGCCCCTCGCGCAGGCCTTCGCGGAGAAACGCACGTCTGACT
>CAYPTM010000510.1:0-1546 GCA_964413345.1 uncultured Elusimicrobiales bacterium | reverse complement strand
TTTCCGCGGCTTCTCCCTGTTCCGGGGTGGGAATGTGGCGGAGGCCGTGTCCGAGCTGGAAACGGCCCGGAAATGGAACAGCCGCGAAGTGAACATGAACTACGAGCTGGCAAACGCGCTCGCGCGTTCAGGCAGATACCGTGACGCCGTGACCGCCTACGGGCAGGCTATAGAGGCCAATGCCGGATACGACGAGATATTTTTCAACCGCAGCGTGCTGTTCGCGCGCGACCTCAAGGACGTCCCGTCCGCCGTGCGCGACGCGGAGACCGCGCTCCACATAAACCCGCTGCAGTACGCGACTTACAATTACCTCGCGGAACTTTACCTGTCGAAACCGGACGAGTATTCGGCCCGGGCCTGCGACAAGCTGGCGCTCGGGGCGCGGATATTCCCGGCGGCCGCGAACCTTACCAACACCATAGGCTATTTCTGCGCCCGGGCGGACCGCAAGAAGGAAGCCGCGGCCATGTTCCGCCGCGCGCTGTTCTATGACCCGTACGACCCGATGCTGCTGACGAACTACAAAAAGGCGGCCGGGGAGTCCGGCGTGCTGGATGCGGCATTCACGGCCTACATCCAGGAACTCGGCCGCGCGGCTGCCGCGTTCTCCGCACGTTCGTCCGATTCCCTTGTCCTGGCGGAAAGGCTGGTGGGAAAATATCCGGACGACCCTTCCTCCCGGGCCCTGCTGGTGTCGGTCTATCTGGCTACCGGCAATTCGGGGGCCGCGCGGGAGCAGGTCCGCGTTCTTCGGCAGTCATACCCGGACCACACCAAAACGCTTGCGGCCGAGGCCATGCTCTATTCCGCAGAAGGGGACAACGCGGCGGCCTCCGCCGCGGTAAACCGGCTGATGTCCCTTAATCCGGGGGACCGGGTCGGCAAAAGCCTGCGCGCGACCATCTCCGGAAAGTGATTCGCGCGCCAGGTGCGTTTTGTCTCTTCCGGGGGCTGTTTGTATTCTTTGCGGAATGAATAGACAGCGCCGTAATGTTATGTTAGAATCTTAATGGTTCATGATATGCGATTAATACATCAATGCGCTATTCTTGTTTTTTGCCTTGCCGGCATTGCCGGCGGGCTTTCTGCCGCCGACCAGCCCATGAACAGGTCCCTGCAGCAGGGCATACGCCTTTACCACGAAAACCGCTTTACGGACGCCATGGACCGCCTTACCGATGTCCTGATCAATGGCAGCCCCTCCGAAAAATCCATCGCAAACGAGTACATGAACAAGATAAACCTCAAGATGAGCGCCTCGGATAACGAGGAGAATCCGCTTACCGAAGAGGAAGTGAATTCCAACAGACCCATTGGCGTGAAGAAGGCCAGGGGAGCCGCTGCGACGGGCACCGTGACACTGGTTGCCCCCGTGGTGCAGCCGGCAAAAGCTCCGAAATCCCCCGCGATGTCCGAAGATGTGGAGGAGGCCGTTCTTCCCAGGAAAAAAGCCCCGGCCAAGATTACCGAGCCCGAGGAAGCTGAGGATGTCGCGCCGGTAAGGCCGGCGAAGGCCGCGGCAAAACCGGCCGTTTCCGCTGAT
>CAYPTM010000509.1:0-1564 GCA_964413345.1 uncultured Elusimicrobiales bacterium | reverse complement strand
AATACGGCGTTCCGGCCTGGACTACTGGCCGAAACTGCGCTGGACGCGCCACAACACGTTCGGGGATTTCCTCTCCCACGCCGGACCGGAGGCGGACATGGTATTCTTCTCCACCAAAGGCAAAGCAACATTCTGGCAGGCCAAGTACAGGCCGGACAGCTACCTTATTTTCGGCAGCGAGTCCTCCGGCTTCCCGCCGGAAATATACGAAAAGTATTCCGAAAGGCTCTTCCGCATCCCGGTCACGGGCGATGTCCGCTCCCTCAACCTCTCCTCCTCGGCGGCGGTGGCCCTGTTCGAGGCCCTTCGCGCTACAGGATGGCAGCAGCGGTAAGCGTGTCAATTTAGGCAGACGAAAAAGGCCCCCTCTAATAAGAGGGGGCCTTTTTTCAAATAACCGTTTCAGTCTGTTCAGGCTTTCCGTTCGTACTCTATCTTTTCCAGCATGGAGTAGAACTCGTCCGCGGACTGAAGGCGCTTCTGCGGGTCCAGCTCGAATGCCTTGGAGAACATCACATCCACGGCAAGCGGCAGGTTCTTGTCTATCTCGGAGGCGAGCTTGAATCCGTCCTTGTCCACCTTCGGCTCGATGCCGGTCAGCGAGCGGTAAACGACCGCGCCCAGAGAATAGACATCAGCGGCCTTGGAAGGCGTCCCGGAAACGGCTTCTGGAGCCACATACGCCGCATGCGCCTTATCCGCCCTGTTAACGACAGCCCCAAGACCGGCGTTGGTCAGCTTGCCGCTGTCGCCGCAGAGCTTTATGTCGGAAGCGCGGAGCCCGCCGTTAATCATCCCCTTCTCGTGAATGGCGGAAATGCCGCCGCAGACGCCCTTGAAAACCTTCTTCACCTCGTCAAGAGTCAGTTTCCCGTTCTCGCCGAGGCGGCTTTCCAGCGAAGGACCGTCCACGAATTCCTCCACCGAATAGACCGAGCCGTCGTCCTGCGCCACGGCTATCAGCGAGGCCACGTTCGGATGGGCAACGGCCTTGTATCCGGAAAGTTGCTCTATGTAACGGGCGGACTGTTCCGCGTTAAGGTCGGCGTTAAGCATGCTGACCGTCACCTTGCGTCCGCCGTCCAGCGTTTCACCGGAGAAGACGGTCGCCAGCGGGGTCTGTTCCACAAGGTCCAGCACCTTATATTTGCCGGAGACAAGCGTTCCCTCCTGCTGCGGGAGCGGGGCATCCGTGTCCGCTGCGGGGATGTCAGCGGCTTCAGGAGCCTCGGCGATGCTGGCCGCCGCGGAGGAACCGCGCTTCATCATGGCGGCGAACATCAAACCCGCCAGCGCAAGCCCGCCTATGGCAAGAGCGCCCTTTACCGGGAACTTGCCCTGCTTAGGAGAGGACTCCTGCTTCACGGCCTTGCGGCCGTCGCTGTAAACCAGGAATTCCGGCGCCTTGTCCCCGTAGAGGAGCAGGGCGTTCTGGAACTTTTCGAAATAAGATTCCTTGTCTATGTCCACCGCCCTCTTGAGGTCCGTGAGCATTTCGCGGTAGCGGCCAAGCTTCTCTTCGGCCTGGCTGCGCGCATGACACGCGTCGGCCGAGTTAGGGTCT
>CAYPTM010000508.1:0-1569 GCA_964413345.1 uncultured Elusimicrobiales bacterium | reverse complement strand
ACGCCCGGCTCGACGAAGGGGAAGTAGCTGGGGCGGAAGCGGATGTCCACCTTCTGGCGGAACAGGGCCGTGTAGAACTGCGTAAGTGTGGTCTTAAGGTCGGCCAGAGAGACGCCCTCGTCCACGCAAAGGCCTTCAAGCTGATGGAAAACGGGGGAATGGCTGGCGTCTATCCTGTCGCTGCGGAAGGCCCTTCCCGGGGAGATGATGCGCACGGGCGGCTTGCGGCCGCGCATATAGCGTATCTGCACCGAGGAAGTGTGCGTGCGGAGAAGGAGGCGCTCGTCGGCCTCGTGCCCGGCCGCGGGCCTGACGTAAAAGGTATCGTGCATGTCGCGCGCGGGATGATGCGGCACTACGTTGAGCGCGTCGAAATTATGATGCTCGTTTTCGATATAGGGGCCGTCGGCCCAGGCGAAGCCCATGCGCATGAGAATGCCGGTCATGGAATCGGTTATGACGGTAAGCGGGTGCCTGTGGCCTTTCGGGAACGGATACGGCGGGAGGGTGAGGTCCTCCGCTACGGAAGACAGCCTGGCGTCCAGCTCCGCGCGGGAAAGGCTGTCCCTGCGCCCGGCGAAAAGCCCGGCAAGCTCCTCTTTAAGCGCGTTCCCGGCGGGGCCGAGACGCTTTTTGTCCTCAAGCGGAAAATCCTTGAGGGTTTTAAGAAGCTCCGTAAGCTCGCCCTTGCGGCCGAGGCACTCCGTTTCGGCCTTTTCAAGGTCGGCCAGCGTTGCGGCGGAAGCCGCCGCGGCGCCGTGCCTGGCCTTTATTTCGGCGCATTTCTCCTGCCATATCTGCGGTGTCATGTCTGCTCCGGACAAAAATCCGTTCGTTGTAATTTCTGGCATATCCGGCGCGAGGCCGGATTTAAGCAAAAAAGCCGCCGGGGTTTGCGCCCCAGCGGCCTTTTGTTCAAGTATAGGTTTGCCGCTTACTTGGCGCCCTTGGAAAGAGCAACAAGCTGCTTAAAGGAAACGGGATCCTTTACGGCAATCTCAGCCAGCATTTTGCGGTTGAGCGTTACACCGGCCTTCTTGAGGCCGCTGACAAACCGGCTGTAGGACAGGCCTTCCTCGCGGACTGCGGCGTTGATGCGCACAATCCAGATCTGCCTGTATTCGCCCTTTTTGTCCTTGCGGCCCACATAGGCGTGCACGCCGGACTTGCCGATCTGCTGAAGAGCCATCCTGAGACGGTTCTTCTTGTTGCCGTAATAACCCTTCGTCTGCTTGAAGAGTTTTTTCTTCCTGCCATGTCTTGGTACGCTGAATTTAATTCTCATACTGTCGGCGGTCCGGGATTAAGGGGCCCGAGACTCGCCTCTCCTTTTTGTTACTTTGGTTTATTCGTAAGGCAGATTCCGGTCAAGAATCTTTGCCTGGTGGTGCGTCGCTGCTATTACCCGCGCTTCGCGGAGAAGACGGCCTTTTTTGGCCTTCATCCCGGTGAGCAGGTGGCGCAGCCCCGGCTTGCGGTGTTTCCACTTGCCGGTTGCGGTCTTGCTGAATCTCTTCTTGGCGCCGCTGTGGCTCTTCATTTTTGGCATAGGTCTTTTCTTCCCTTAAT
>CAYPTM010000507.1:0-1570 GCA_964413345.1 uncultured Elusimicrobiales bacterium | reverse complement strand
CCGGGCTTGATGGAGAGCCGGTCGGTTATCTCTTCAGCGAGAGGCAGGCCGCTAACCTTATCGAACTGGACAGGGACCAGAATATGGATTTCGCGGCCCTGATTGCTTTCAGCCTTATTCTTATAACCGCGTCCGGGTTTCTCATACGCAAGTGGGTGACGCGGCCTCTTCTCGCCCTGCAGCGCTGCCTTGAGCGCCGTCTTCCTCAGGAGCTGGCTGCGGTACGCCGCGGCAGTCCGGAATTCGTTAGCATAGCCGACTCCCTGGAAGACTATTTCCGCCAGCGGGAGGCGCTGGAGCTTGAGCACCGCGCCCATATGGAGCTTGCCGCCTCGCTTAAAAAATCGGAGGACAAGTTCAACGTCCTGGTGAGCGTGCTGGAGGACAGCGTTTTCACGGTGGATAAGGCGGGAGTCTGCACCTCTTTCTTCGGCGCGCCGCTGCCGGGCGACATCAAGCAGGGAACAGCCGTGGGCATGACCACCTCCGCGCTGTTCGGCTCGGCCTACAGCGCTCAGGTCGGCGTGGTGGAATCGGCCCTGGCCGGCAATCCCGCCGAAACCCGCTGGACCGCCTCCGGCTATGGCGAGGGCAGCCGGGTTTTCCGGCTCAAGGCCCTGCCGCTGCGCGGTCCGGGAGGAGAGGTTTCCGGCGCGGTCTGCGTCTCGCAGGACGTAAGCGACATCGCCCGCGCCGAGCGCAAGATGCGCGACGCGGAACTGGACGCCAAGGATTTTTCGGTCAAGCTTATCGCCGTGCGGGAGGAGGAGAAGAAAAAGCTCTCCTACGTGATGCACGACGAGGTTGGGTCCTACGAGGTGGCCATGTCCGCGGCCCTTTCCATGGCCGACACGGAACTGCGCAACGGCAACGCGGCGCTGGCCGCTGACGCGCTGACCCGCGCCAAGACATACCTTAAGGAACTCATCTCCCTGACCAAGAACGTTTCGGCGGACCTCCGGCCCCACGGCATAGAGATAGCCGGCCTTTGCGGCACGCTGAAGGAGCTGGCCCGCAAGACCCAGGAAAAGTGGCGCATGGAAGTGCACATGAACTGCGATTTTCAGGGCGAGGACGTGCTCTCCGAATCCGCCAAGCTGATGTTCTTCCGCGTGACGCAGGAAGCCCTTACCAACGCGGTGAAGCATGCCTCGGCAAAAAATGTTAACATTAAATTTGATTTGGAGGACGACTATGTCGTCCTCTCGGTGGAAGACGACGGACGGGGTTTTTCCATATCCCCCGAGGACACTGGCCGCGGCCCCCCCCACCTGGGGCTGCGCAGTATGCGGGAATACGCCCTTTCCGTGGGCGCGAAACTCGAGATTGAGACTGGCACCGGCATGGGAACGATAATAAAAGTCCGTTTGCCCCTGCCGCCGGCGGTAGAAGAGGAGGAGCAGTCATGAGCATCAAGATTATCATCGCGGACGACCACGCCATAACGCTCGAAGGCCTCAAGACGGTTATCGGCCGTCAGGACGGGCGCGTGGAAATAGTCGGCGAGGCGTCCAACGGCGAGGAAACCCTCAAGCTGGCGGAGCAGGTAAAGGCGGACATATCGAGCCTG
>CAYPTM010000506.1:0-1580 GCA_964413345.1 uncultured Elusimicrobiales bacterium | reverse complement strand
CCCGGGGTGTCGACGATGTTTATGATGTGGCCTTTATACGGTACCGAGGTGCATTTGGCGAGTATCGTGATTCCGCGCTCCCTTTCAAGGGGGTTGGAGTCCAGAACCGCCTCCTGCGCCTGGTCTGCCTTTACGTTGAATTCGCCGGTTTGCTTGAGCATGGCGTCAACTATAGTGGTTTTGCCGTGGTCTACGTGGGCGATAATGGCTACATTGCGAACATCGTTGCGGCGCTCTTCCATAGTGGGTTAGTCCTGGGGTTCTTCTGGTACGCTGTGAAATTCAAGGGTAGATAGTGAGGCCTTGTGCGTCCGGATTTGTAAACATTTCCTGTACAGCGGGAAACTGCTTCTTTACCCATTATTATATTACTTTGCCGACAGTCCCTGCAAATCGGCGAATTGCGGGTGTTCAATAATATTCCTTTTTGTTATATTTCCGATTTGCATTTTTCGCGAATCCACTGAACAAAACGTATTATAATTATGTAATATATGCAGAGAGTTTGGGGTAAGCCGGATGACTTTGTGGGAGCAAACTTGATGAGAGAAACCATAAGTTTTGCGCGCCGGTTCATGGCGTGCGTATTGCCGGGATTGCTGCTGCTGGCGGCTGTTTGCGCCGGCGCGGCCGAACTCCGGGTTAAAACGCTGAAAGGACACGGGGATTCCGATGTATGGGCTGTCACCTTCTCCCCGGACGGCAAGTATCTTGCATCCGCGGGGGCGGATTCCAAGGTACAGGTCTGGAAAACCCAAAATTTCGAGCAGTTGAAGACGATTGTCGGCCATACCAAGCCGGTCACTTCCCTTTCGTTCTCCCCGGACGGGAAATATATCGCTTCCGGCGGTCGGGACAGCACGGTCGTAATCGCTCACGCGGACGGCAGCGGCACCCCCGTTACCCTTACCGGGCATCAGAAGGCGGTATTCTCCGTGGCTTTCTCGCGCGATGGGCAATACCTTGCCTCCGGCGGGCTTGATTCCACTATACGCATATGGCGCGCTCCGGCCTGGCAGTTGGAAAAGACGCTTTCCATCCCGAAGAGCGTTTTCTCCGTGGTTTTCTCTTCCGATTCGAAGTTCCTTGCCTGCGGCAGCGAGGACGGCCTGGTCCGCGTCTGGGAAGCCGGAAAATGGGAGCTTCTGCGCTCTCTTGAGGGGCACTCGAATTTCGTTTGGAACGTCTCTTTCTCTCCGGATGGCAAATATCTGGCTTCCGCCGGACGTGATAATTCCGTCCGAATATGGAACATGGCGGATTATTCCCTCGCCAAGAATCTGGAAACCCACTCCCCCATGATGAGCGTGGCCTTTTCCACGGACAGCCGCTATCTGGCCACCGCGGGCGAGGACAAGATGGTGAGGATGTGGCAGGTTTCGGACTGGAAGCAGTATGCCGTGCTGCAGGGGCATGACGGCAACGTGGACTGGGTGGCCTTTTCTCCCGACGGGCATCTGGTGGCTACCGCCAGCGAGGATGACAGCGTCCGCATATGGCGCACTCCCTGGGAGGCTTCCAAGGCCGAGGAGGAGGCGCAGGCCCGGCAGGCCGAGTCGGATTATGCGGCCCATTTCGCC
>CAYPTM010000505.1:0-1583 GCA_964413345.1 uncultured Elusimicrobiales bacterium | reverse complement strand
ACCGCGATCAATCCGTACCCCATGCCATTCCTGCTGCCGGCCACCGAGGCCGCCAGGCGCTTTGCCCGCGCCATAGAACGCGGCTGCAGCTATGCCGTCATCCCGTGGCAAATGGGCATCGTCGCCAAAGGACTTCGTCTGCTGCCGAACTGGCTTTATGACCGGCTGTTTGCCAATGCGCCGCGCAAGCCGCGCAGTTCCTGATTGCCCTTTTTCCAAGATGAAGCCCGGCAGAAACGATCCGTGCCCTTGCGGCAGCGGCAGAAAATTCAAGACATGCTGCGGTTCCGGCGGCATCCGCGACGCCATTGACCCGCAGCCCCTGCTTTCGCTGTTTCACGGCGGGCATTTCGCGGCGCTGGAGGAGCAACTCGAGCACCTGTTGCGACAACGGCCACAACAGGCATTCCTCTGGAGCCTGCTCGGCGCGACCCGGCAAATGCAAGGCAAGGATGGTCTGGACGCCTTGCAGAAAGCAATCGCCCTGGCGCCAGGCGACGCCGAGGCACACTGCAATCTGGGCACCGCACTGCAGGAACGCGGACAGTTCGATGCCGCGGAAGCCAGTTACAAGAAGGCTGCAGCGCTCAAACCTCGGCATCTACGGGCGCATCTCAACCTAGCCAACCTGCTGATGGGAAGCAACCGGCTCCCGCAGGCCGAAACCGCTTTCTGCAACGTACTGACCCTCGATCCGCAATGCGCTGAGGCGTTGATCGGCTTGGGCGAAGTGTTGACCCGACTCAACCGAACTGAAGAAGGGGAACGTCTGCTGCGCCAGGCAATACCCGGCCCGGCAGCCGCCGAAGCCTACCTTTGCCTCGGCAACCTGCAGCAGAAGCGCGGCTTGACGGAGGAAGCGCAGGCCAGTTATCGTGCTGCGCTCGGAATTGCCCCAAATTTCGTGCGCGCGCACAACAATCTTGGAAACACGCTGCTCGGGCAGGGGCAGATCGACGACGCCATCCTCTGTTTCCGCAGGGCACTCCAGGCCGATCCGGGATACGCAGAGGCGTACGCCAATCTGGGCGTCGCCTACATCCAGAAAAATCAGTTCGGCGACGCCGAAGCGTGTTACCGGAGCGCGATCGCTCGCCAACCGGCGCGCGGCGACCTTCGCGGCCAACTCGCCTTCGTACTCAAGGAACAGGGCAAATGCAAGGATGCCCGGACTGTCTATAAAGACTGGCAGCAGCTAGATGCGCATGCCGCCGAGCCGCGGCTGGGGCGAGCGATCGTCGAATTGCCCATCGCCTCGCTCGACCCGACCGAAGCCGCAAGCGCCGCGGAGCGCTTCGGACAGGCGCTCGAAGAACTCGCCGACTGGCTCGACAGCGATCCGGAACATCCCGCAGCATTGGGCAAAGTCGTCGGATCGCAGCAACCTTTTCACTTAGCCTATCGAGCAGGCAACCATGCCACCCTGTTGGGCCGCTACGGCGACCTGATCGTACGCAGCATCCCGGTAGCGCCGATGCAGTGCGCGGTCCGCGAGAGAATCCGGCTGGCGGTCGTATCCAGCCAGGTGCGACGTCATTCGGTCTGGGATATCGTGCTGCGCGGGCTGCTAGCGAATCTCGACC
>CAYPTM010000504.1:0-1595 GCA_964413345.1 uncultured Elusimicrobiales bacterium | reverse complement strand
GGAGAGGCTTCATCCGGGGATTCATCCGGCATGGAAGGGGTCGCTTCCATGGCCGCCAAGCTTGCCTCCGTTGGCGCAAAACCAAAGGCCCCTTCGCAGGCGAAGATTTGGGCCGGCAGGATTTACATGGTCTACTATCCGCGTTACAAGGACGCGGTTTTCACCGGTTCCTGGATAGTGCCGCTGACGCTTCTTGTGCTGTCCGCCTTCTGCATGGTGCTTCAGTACGGCGGGGCCTCGTCATTCCTGTGCAATATAGTGCTTGAGGGCACGGGTTTCGTTCTGGCCCTGTTTTCAGCGCTGTGCGTGTATGTGGGGTTTTATTTCGGCGGGTCGGTGGCTTTGTCCATGCTGATGGAACTGCTTCCTTCGCCCATAGTGTTCCTTGTCCTGTCCGCCGGTCTCATGCGTCTGCTGGACATGAATTTCCCTGTAATGTCCCAGCTGGTCGGAAGCCTTACGATGCCTGTGCTGTGCGCCATTGTCGCCGGCGGCCTGTCGATTGTTTCCGGCACATTGCCGAAAATCATATAGGAGCTTATCATGAAGAAACTGCTGCTCGCTTTTTCCCTGTTTGCGTTGATTCCCGCCTGTGTCCGCGCCGAGGGAATGAAGGGTCTGTTCGGCATAGGCGTCAGGGGAGGGGATTTCAGCGCCCGCTACTTCGCGTCTGATTCGCTGGGCCTTGAGGCCGTTACCGCCCTGAGATTCATAAAAAACGATTCCTCGTCCGATTCCTCCATGTCCTATTTCGGCGGAGGAGCGTTCTACAACAGGCCGGTGGCGGAGAATGTGTACTTTCAGGCCGGTTCGCTGCTCTGCCATTCTTCAGGGCAGGAAAACGGCCGCGCTTTCGGGCAGTGGTACGCGGCGCCCCTGTTCATCGGCGCGGAGGCCGTCATTTCCAGGCGTTTCGGCATAGATTTCCGCTTCCACCCAGTGGAGGTCGCCCTTTATAATTCAGGCGGCAAGAACCGCAACACCACCTGGGCTCTGTTCGGCAGTCTTGGCGCGCATCTCTACTTCTAAATAATTTCATTACACGCGCAATATTGTAAAATCAAAGTAGGACCGGGGCGGCTTATAGCCGCTTCCCGGCGTGGCGATTTACACGGTTACGGAGGCTTTCATGAAGGAAAAAATAACATCCAAGTTTATCAAGGAAATCCCCAAGTCCGACCTGCATCTGCATCTCGACGGTTCCCTCCGTCTAAAAACACTTATCGAGCTGGCCAGGCGGGACGGCGTGAAACTGCCCTCCTACGAGGAAGCCGGCCTCAAGGAACTGGTGTTCAAACCCGCCTACGCCAATCTGCCTGAATATCTTAAGGGTTTCGGCCTGACCTGCTCGGTCATGCAGACGCCGGAAAACATCGAGCGCGTGGCCCATGAGCTGGTCGAGGACAATATCGCCGAGGGCGTGCGCTACATAGAGGTGCGCTTCGCACCCCAGCAGCACGCCAGCGAAAAATTCCTGGTGCCGGACGTGCTCCGCGCCGTGGCCCGCGGCCTTGAGAGCGGCGCCCGCGCGCATAACGCCTCAAAGGCCGTGCAGGATGGAGACGACCTTCCCTTCCATTCCGGCATAATAGCCT
>CAYPTM010000503.1:0-1616 GCA_964413345.1 uncultured Elusimicrobiales bacterium | reverse complement strand
GAAAGCGAAAATGAAGGACTTGGAAAAGCCATGCATGAAATCGGAAATATTCATGAAGGTGAGCACGTCGTGCCAGTAGGTGGTGCTGGCCACGCCGAGACTGAAGGAAGCTATGAAATACCCGCCCAGTATGCCGGAAAAATCGGCGAAAATTGTCAGCAGCGGCAGCATGAGCAGGCAGGCCAGATAGCGCGGTATTACAAGGTAACGCACCGGATTGGTGCCCAGGGTGGAGAGAGCGTCTATCTGCTCGGTGACCTCCATGGTGCCTATTTCGGCGGCCATGGCCGCGCCGGCGCGGCCGGCGAGCACTATGGCCGTAAGCACGGGGCCAAGTTCCTTGACCAGAGAAAAGCCGACGACCGCGCCTATGTATATGGGCTCGTTGAAAAGGCTCTTGGTGGAGCTGCCCGCCTGAAGCGCCAGCACCATGCCCGTGAACATGCTGGTAAGGGTGGTGACGGGAAGGGAATCCACACCGATGCGGACGCACTGAACCATCGTCTGCTTGAATTCCAGCCGGGAGCGGAAGAGCCAGAAAAAAGAGGAACGCACCATCAGCGTGGCGCCACCCATGCTGGCCGCGGTGGCGGTCAGCGACGTTCCAAGCCAGGAGAAGAATTTCATCATTGCAGGTAAAGCCTCGGCACACGGCCGGAAACGGAGGTGAGAATTTCGTAGGGAATGGTGCCGGCCAGCACGGCCAGCTCGGCCGCGTCTACCTCCTCCCCTCCCTGCCTGCCGAGCAGAACAACCTCGTCACCGACGCTGACGCCCTCCACGCAGGAAACGTCAAGCATGGCCATGTCCATGGAAATATTGCCGGACACCCGCACGCGCTTACCGCGCACAAGAGCCTCGGCGCAGTTCGAGAAGTGGCGTCCATAGCCGTCCGCATAGCCGATGGGTATGGTGGCGATGCGCGTCTGTTTCTTGCAGCGGAACGCCCGGGAATAACCGATGCTGGACCCGGCGCGCACGTCTTTCAGGAAAACTATGCGGCTCTTGAGCGAAAGCAGTGGATGGAACTCGTCCGTCAGCCCGTAGATGGCGAAACCGGGGCGCACCATGTCAAAACAGGCTTCCGGCAGGTGCAGGGCCGCGTGGGAATTGGCCGCGTGACGCAGCCCGGTCTTGATGCCGGCGGACTCGCAGTCGGAGATGGTATCCCTGAAATGTTTCAGCTGGAGACGGGTGTAATCAGTGTCCGCGTCCGCGCTGGAAAGATGGGTGTATATGCCCTCTATCGAGCAGTGGGAGGAGGCCGCCAGCGCCTGAGCTATCCTGAGCGCGCCGGGCCGCCTGGAGCCGATGCGGCCCATGCCGGTGTCCACCTTTATGTGGCAGCGCGCCGTCACGTTCAGGTTCTGCGCCGTCTCGGCGAGCTCGCGCGCCGCGTCAAGGCTGGCGACGGTGACGGAGAGGCCGTTGTTAAGCGCCGCGGCGAAGGCGGAGGCCGGGTATATGCTGCCCAGCACAAGCACGGGCATGGTGATGCCCGCCTCGCGCAAAGCCATGCCCTCCTCTATGGAGGAAACGCCCATCATGTGGCAAAGGCCGTTTTCCTGGGCGAACAGCGCCAGCCGCACGGCCCCGTGGCCGTAGGCGTTCGCCTT
>CAYPTM010000502.1:0-1622 GCA_964413345.1 uncultured Elusimicrobiales bacterium | reverse complement strand
AATTCGAGGACCTGCTGCAGACCGCGGCCTTCTGTGCCGGGCTCAAGCCCAAAAGCGGCAAGGCTTTCATCCTGACCAATGCCGGGTTCGAAGCGGCCGCCATGGCGGACAACATCCATTCTGGCGGAGCGCTTCTGCCTGAAGCCCCCTCCCCCGCGCTGGCCGCCAAGATAGCCGCTATCCTGAAGGAATACAAGCTGGATTCCATTGTGGATGTAAAGAATCCGATAGACGTTACGCCTATGGCGCAGGACGGAGCCATACTCAAGATTGCGGACGCCGTCATGGCCAGCGGGGAGTACGCCTCTATTATCGTCTCGCCGGTTCCCCTGACCCCGGCCATGAAGACCATACCCCAGGAAGGGCTGGACAATTCCGTGCCCGTCTGTCTGGCGGAGCTGGTGCGCCGCTACGGCATCCCGGCCATATTCTGCGTGGCAGCCGGACCGCTGTACGACCCGTACTGCGTCCTTGCCCAGCAGAACGGCCTGCCGGTGTTCCGCAGCGCGGACCGCGCGGTAAGGGCTCTTACGCGGCTCATCTCGGCCTGAGACTGGTTTCGTTACAAAAAGACAGCCCCGCCTCTTTCCAGGCGGGGCTGTTCACATTTCAAGGGATTTTGCCGTCAGTTCTTTTCCAGTATCACCCATTCCTCTCCGAATGCGGCGATATCCTGCCTGAAGCGGCGGAATTCGTCCCATTTGGAGGCGGGCTGGTCTGTCTCTGTTTTAGCGTATTCAACCCTGCAGTTGAGGACCTTCCCATCGGCGTTTGTTTCCCCCATGAAGGTGTTGCCCGCGCCGGAGGCTTTCAGATTGGCCGGCATATGGTAGACCCGCCATCCCTTTGGCAGGTTCAGCGTGACCACCGTCCTGTCCAGCGACTTCTGCTGCCAGAACATCGGCAGTTCCCTCCGCGTCAGTGCCGCCGCCTGAGGCGAGTATAAGGTGCCTGGCAGTTTCAGCATCATGAACTTTTTGCCGGAACGTATGGCGAAGTCCTTGGCCGAGAACGTGAAGCTCAGGCTTACTTCGGGGGACAGGCCTTCCGCTCCCTTCATCTCGTAGGAGCCCAGTTTGGCCCGGGGCGACATATTGTGCGCTATGCGCTCAAGGTATTTCTCCCTTTCAGACGGGTTCATTTCCCTCATCATGCGGAAGTTCGCCTGGTCGTTGCCGAACGGAGACAGCGAAACGGAACCTTCCGCGTCTCCCTTCGGGGAGAGGGTGATTGCGTAACGGGTTTCGGTTCCGTTCTTTTCCGGCGGCTCCTGCCCGAGGCAGCGGAACAGGTCGTTGGCGTCAGCGCCAAGCATCCGGATGCCGCACGCCCCGTCCATCCACGGAGGGCGCTGGTCGTAGCGCAGATAAGCCGTGTAGGGCGTGAGGACGTATTCCCTGCCGTCGGCCTGCGCCAGCACCGCCGCATGGTTGAACTGCCGGACGCTGGGCACCGTTTCCTGGAACGGGTTGCTGCGGGAGGCCAGATAGAGCAGCTGCAGCCTGAAGCCCGCCTCTTTCAGCATGGCATAGAGCAGGAAGGGCTTGTCCAGCGGGTTTCCCACGCGGGTCTTGTATATCTGCTCCGCCGCGCGCGGGATGTATCCGCCGGAGTACATTCCC
>CAYPTM010000501.1:0-1644 GCA_964413345.1 uncultured Elusimicrobiales bacterium | reverse complement strand
CTGTGGGGCGGGACAAGAAATTTCCACGGCAGAGTAGAGGCTTCAAGGCCGGCGGACAGCGGAGCGGCGATGGCCTTTATTTTCTCGTCAGGCAGCGCCGTTCCGAGAATCCTGTTTATCTGTTCCGGCGTGAATTCAACGGTTTTCGGGGCGTATTTGACGGGATAGACGTCGCGGACTTCACTCATGTCCTCCTGCGGACGCCCGCAGATTTCCATTATGAGTTCGGCCGCGCGGCGGCAGGCAAGCTCCACGGCTTCCGGGTTCACTCCGCCCTCGAAACGTTTTGATGCCTCCGTGCGGGAGGCAAAGCGGCGGGCGGTAACGTGCACCAGCGGAGGATTGAAGCAGGCGGACTCCAGAAACACGGAGGAGGTGTCGTCCGCTATGCCGCTGTAAAGACCGCCTATAACGCCGGCGAGGGCCACGGGCCGGTTCCTGTCGGCTATGACAAGCACGCCCGGGTCCAGAGAGATTTCCTTGTTGTCCAGGGTCATGAACTTCTCGCCTTCCCTGGCGCGGCGGACGTTTATCTCCCCGCCCTCCAGCTTTGCGAGGTCGAAAGCGTGAAGGGGCTGGCCCATTTCGTAAAGGATGTAATTGGTGACGTCCACGAGCGCGTTCTTGGGGTTGGTCCCCATCGCCAGCAGGCGGCGCCTGAGCCAGTCCGGGCTCTGGGCAGGGCGCAGGTTTTTAAGGATGCGCCCGCAGTAGCGCTGGCAGTCGGCCGGATTCTCTATGCTGATATTAAGGGCTTCGCCCTGTCCCTTGAGCTGGCCGCACTTGGGCGAACGAAGCGGCAGGCCCAGCGCGACGGACAGTTCCCGCGCTATGCCGAAATGGGAAAGCAGGTCTGGCCGGTTGGGCACGATTTCAAGATCGAGAACGCAGTCCGGCTCGCCGAACATTTTGGCCACGTCCGCGCCGAGAGGAGCGTCCTTCGGCAGCAGGAATATGCCGTCCACGCCGTCATCAGGCAGCTTCAGTTCGTCGGTGGAGCAAAGCATCCCGTTGCTTTCTACCCCGCGGATTTTGGCCTTTTTGAGCTCTCCGTCCGGCAGCTTCGCGCCCACCTTGGCGAGCGGGATGCGCTGCCCCACGGCGATGTTCTGCGCGCCGCAGACCACGGTCATGACGGACGTCCCGTCGTTTACGTCGACCAGGTGCAGCTTGTCGGCGTTGGGGTGGACGTCTATCTTCATAATCTCGGCCACGCAGACGCCGGTGAAATTGGCGCCCGTCTTTTCTACCGAGGCCACTTCTATGCCGATGGAGACCAGCTTTTTGGCCAGTTCCTCCGGCGGCATGCTGATGTCGATGAAATCCTTGAGCCAGCTGTAAAGTATCTTCATGTTACCGTTCCCCTAGAATTGAGAAAGCACGCGCAGGTCGTTTTCGTAGAAGGCGCGGATGTCGTTGATGCCGTAAAGCAGCATTGCGGTGCGCTCTATGCCGAGGCCGAAAGCGTAACCGCCGTACTTTTCAGGGTCGATGCCCACGGCCTTGAGGACGTTTGGATGCACCACGCCCGCGCCGCCGACCTCCACCCAGCCGCTGCGCTTGCAGACCGGGCAGCCCTTGCCCTTGCAGAACACGCAGGAAAAATCCACCTCCACGCCCGGCTCGACGAAGGGGAAGTAGCTG
>CAYPTM010000500.1:0-1647 GCA_964413345.1 uncultured Elusimicrobiales bacterium | reverse complement strand
CACAGGGGAAGGGACCGCCACCGACAGGCGGAAGGCCGTATTCTGACTGGAGAAACCCGCCGCGAGCGACCCCATGTCCGCGTATAACCTTGCCCTGCTGCATCTGCCCGACAGCCTGACCCAAAACAATTTCAGCGTGAAAGCCGAGGGACTGTGCCGCCAGGCGCAGGACGGGAACATGACGGCGAGGGCAATACTGGTAAAATCCGCCGGGGCCGGAACAGATTACGAAAGCGCGGCCGGATGGGCCTGCGCCCCGGCATTGAAAGGGAACCAAAGCGCTCGTGAAATGGCGGCATACATAGTCACCCCGGCAAACGGAATCGGCGGGTACGCCTCGGTCCGCAAGTGGGTCGAGGAGCAGGCAAGGACATCCCTGGCGGCAAGACGCTGGCTGACCGAAATGCCGGAACCGGGAGGGGGGAACATCCCGGATTTCATGGAAGGAATGCGCTGGCTGAAAAAGACGGCGGACCAGGGCGTGGAGCGCGCTCAGCTCCTGCTTGCGGACTGCGCGCTGGGCGCGAATCCGCCCGATTACAAACTGGCAGCGTCAGTGCTGCGCCGCCCGGCGGAACGGGGCGTGCCGGAAGCGCAGTACCGACTGGCACTGCTGTGCGCAACGGGCAAGGGAACGCCAAAAGACCCGGCGGCCGCGATGAAATGGCTCCTTGCCGCGCGGGAGAACCCGGACCTCCGCGAAAGTGAAATACAGGATGCTATCAACACAATTCTTCCGACTCTTTCCTCAGCGCAGAAAGAATCCTCCCGGAAGCAGGCAGACGCCATTATCTCCGCCCAAAAAGCAAGAAAAGCCCGCAAGCAGGAACCGCCCTCCTCCTATTCCGGCCGCTGAAACCAGGCCGCGGACGGCAGCGCTACCTTTCCACGCCGTGACCAATATGGCATTCCGTACAGTGCCTGAGCGACGCGGGATTTGGTAAGATTATTTACATGGATACAGGGGTGAGGGAAGCGCGGGCGGGGGACGCCGCGCGAATAGCGGATATTCACGTGGAATCGTGGCGGAACACCTACCGGGGAATAATGCCGGACAGTTTCCTCGATGGGATGTCCACGGCCAGAAGCCGCATCGGGTGGGACAACACGCTGGCATCGCTGACCGGCGGCAGCAAAGTTTTCGTTCACGAGGATGAAGCGGCCGTCGTTAACGCCTTCGTCCATTTTGGCCCGGGGCGCGATTCCGCCATGCCGTTTCCGTGCGAAATATACGCCATCTATGTGGACTTGCCGGGGCGGGGACGGGGAACCGGAACGAAGCTCCTTGACGCCTGCGCCAAAGCCGCGGCAGCCGCGGGCTGGAACGGGATGTACCTGTGGGCCGCGGCCAAAAATACATATTCGAGCTTTTATCTCAAAAACGGCGGGGAGCGCGGAGCCGTGAAAACAAAAAAAATAGCCGGGACAGACGTGGCGCTCGAGGCTTTCTGCTGGCCTGATTTGAAACGACATCTGGAGCGGGCCGTGAGCCCGACTGACGGGAGGAAACCTACCCGATGCAACTGAAGATACTTGCCCTTAACGGAAGTCCCAGAAAGGACGGCAATACCGCCACGCTGCTCAAGCTCGCTATGCTGCCGCTCACGCAGGCGGGCGTCCAGGCGGAAATCATACACATAGCCCAGC
>CAYPTM010000499.1:0-1650 GCA_964413345.1 uncultured Elusimicrobiales bacterium | reverse complement strand
AGGACACGCTGTTCGCGTATACGGACGGCGTCACCGAGGCCGTGAACGAGGGCGGGCGCTTCTTCGGCCGCGCCCGGGTGGAAAAATCCCTCAAGGCGTCATCCGCCCTGGAGTTCTCTCCCGACCTGGTGATTTCCCGCCTGCGCGAAGCCGTGCGTGAATTCTCCGGCAAGGCCCCCCAGCATGACGACATCGCCATGCTTGCGGTGCAGTATCTGGGAGCCGGGGTCGCCGCCGAAACCGAAAAACCTGCGGAGTCCGCGCCGGTCAAGCCCGCCAAGGCCCGCGCCGCCAGAAAAGCTCCTGAGGAGCCGAAGCTTGAACCGGTTCCTGAACCCGAGATTCCCGTTTCAGAGCCTGAACCCGCTCCCGCAGCCGTATCGCGCAAGCCCGAAGCGGCTGCGGAAGACGACGCCCTTTTTGGCGAGGAGGAGTCAGCCGCGCCGGAGGAAAACGGCCAGGAATTGCCGGCGGCCTCCCTGTCGTCCGGCGAGGAGAGCGATTTCCGCGTTTCCTCTTACGCGCAGTCAATTGAAATAGAACCGGACGTCCGGCGCGTAGAAAGCCTCAAGGCTTTCGTCCGGGAACAGTCGGAGGAGGCCGGTCTTATGGAGGACACTTCCGCGCAGCTCATATCCGCGTCCGAAGAGCTGTTCTCCGGCATATGCGCCAGCGGACGGGGCAGGAAGACGGTCAAGGCCCTGACGGTGGCTTACGACCTGACGGATGACGGCGTGAAGGTCTCCTTCGCGTGGAGCGGCTCTTCGGAGGCTCCTTTCGCGAAGCAGGGCGGTTTCGGAAGTCAACTGGCCAGCCGCATGGCCGACAAGTATTCCTTCCGCGTCACCGCGGACGGCGCCCAGGCTGTGCTGGCAAAAAAATTCGGTTCCGCCGCATAATTTAGGCGGAGGAACCCGGGGGTGACAATGAACGGCAGAAAACAGGTTATATTTTATGTGGTGTTCGGCGTGATCGTGGCCGCTGGCGCCACACTATTTTTCAACCACAGGCGCAAGGCCGCCATAAAATCCGCGGCAGACGCCTGCACGGCTGGCGGGCAGGCTGCCGCCGCCGCGTGTGACACGGCTGTCCGGCTTGACCCGGCCAACACTCTGGCCTACACTCTGGGCCGCGCCGCGGCCAACGCCTCGCTTGGTAAAAATGCCGAGGCGGCTTCCGATTACGGCAGGGCCGCCGCAATGCAGGGCAAGACTGCGGCCGCCGCCGGAACCTGGCTCGCCATAGGAAAGCTTAAAGCAGAGGCGGAGGACGGGACCGGAGCGATAGCGGCTTTCACCCAGGCCGTGACTCTGGACCCGAAACTCGCTTCAGCGCTGTCGGGACGCGCGGCATCCTATGCGGCTGCCGGGAATGCCGAAGCTGCCGTCCGGGATTTCAGCGCCGCGCTTGTCCTTAATTCATCAGATACAGCCGCGCTCAACGGGCGCGCGGCGGTTTATCTTAACGCCGGGCTCCTGGCCCAGGCCGTGGCCGACGCCTCAGCCGCCATAGCCGCCGCCCCGGCCTCGCCGGACGCCTACGTCACGCGGGCCATGGCTTATCAGGGATTGGGCAGCTGGCAGGAATCCGCCAAAGACTGCGGCAGGATAATTGAACTTTCCCCCTCTCCCGCGGCTTTTTCCTGCCGGG
>CAYPTM010000498.1:0-1667 GCA_964413345.1 uncultured Elusimicrobiales bacterium | reverse complement strand
GGCGGTGCCCGACTCTATTTCCGACACCGGTATGTTGACCGTGCCTGCTATGTGTTCGTAGGCAAACTCATCTTTTTCCCGCACGTCGATTACGGTAACTCCGGCCCCCAGCGCTTCCTTGACCGCATCAGCCGTGGCGCTGCCCGTTCCGCCCCTGCGGTCCGGCGCCGCCTGTTTCGGCGGCTTCGCCAGCAGTATGCCTCCCAGAAGGTTTTTGACCCTGAAGCCATTCAGCTTCAGTATGCGCTCCGCAACATAGCCACGCAGTCCCACGCGGCAGTAGACCGCCACATCCCTGGCTTTGTCCAGCTCCCCCAGGCGCTCGCGCAGCGAGTCCACCGGTATCAGCCTGGAACCCGGTATGCCCCCGTCCTTGAATTCGGCGGCGGTGCGCACGTCTATGAACTGTATCTCCGGGTTCGCGGCCTTCAGTTCCTCGGCCCGGTTCGCCGGGAAGCCGTCCGAAGTGCCGTCAAGCACGTTTTGCAGGACCATGCCGGCCACTATAGCCGGATCCTTCGCGGAGGCGAACTGGGGCGCGTATGCCAGGTCCAGTGAGCAAAGGTCCCTGGCGGTCAGGCCGGCGTATATGGCTGTCGCAAAAACGTCTATGCGCTTGTCCACCCCGCGCTTGCCCACCACCTGCGCGCCTATAATCCGGCCCGATTTCTTTTCGGCCAGCAGCTTGATGGTGAGCATTTCTGAGCCTGGATAATATGAGGCGTGGTCGCGTGCGTGCACGTGCACCGCGACATAGTCCACCTTTTCCTTCTGCGCCTCGCGCTCCGAAAGGCCCGTCTTGCCCGCGTCGATGCCCGCCGCCCTGACTATCGCGGTGGCGAGGGCTCCCTTGAATTCCATGCGACCGCCCGCGGCGTTGGCGCCGGCGGCGCGGCCCTGTTTGTTGGCCGGACCGGCCAGCCAGATGCGGGAGGGTTTGCCCGTTACGAGATGGAGGCATTCGACTGCATCCCCGGCGGCGTAAATGTCCGGGTCGGACGTCTGCATTAGCGAATTCGTCTTTATGCCGCCCAGCGGCCCCATTTCGAGGCCTGCGGCCCGAGACAGAGCGGTTTCGGGCGATACGCCTATGGCGAGCACCACCACCCCGGCCGGTATCCTGAGTCCGCTGTTCAGTTCAAGCTCCGTCACCGCGCCTTCCCCGTGCAGGGCTTTCACCCCGTCGCCGAGAATCATGTTTATTCCGGCGGTGGAGAGGTGGGCGGAGACGTAGGCCGCCATTTCCGGGTCCAGCGGGGGGAGGACCTGTTTCTGCAGCTCCACTATGGTGGTGTCCAGCCCCAGTTTGGCGAAGGCCTCCGCGATTTCGAGGCCGATGAACCCGGCTCCGACTACGACAGCGGTGCCGGGTTTGTGTTCGGAAACGTATTTTTTCAGGCCGTCAGCATCCGGCACGGTCTTGAGCGTGAAAACGTTTTTGGCGTCGACTCCGGGCAGTGAGGGAACGATTGCCCTGGCTCCGGGGGCTATTATCAGCTTGTCGTAAGGCTCGGAGAAGACCGAGCCGTCTGGCTTCCTGACCGCGACCGTTTTCGCGGCGCGGTCTATGGCCGTAACCTCGTGATTGACGTGGACCTTTACGCGGAAGCGCGCGTAAAAGCTCTCCGGTGTCTGGAGAAGGAGGTCGTCGCGGTCCTCTATGTCCC
>CAYPTM010000497.1:0-1667 GCA_964413345.1 uncultured Elusimicrobiales bacterium | reverse complement strand
GTTTGCCCACTTCCTCACACTGCGTCAGGTGGTCTTTAATCGGCTGTAATCGTTCATCAAGTTCTTGTGCGGTCATTCTGCGGCCTCAACCTGTTTTAACTGCTTATTTATCTCTGTTAATTCATTGGCAGTTACTTCATAATAATTCTTATATTTAGCAACAAGGTTCTCGGCTTTCTCGGCACGCGCACAAGTATCTCGCACCTGCCACATAAACTTGTCATTTAGTTCTTTTAGCCGCTCGATCTCCTTTTCTTTTTCGGCAAGTTGCTCCTGCAAGGCAAGCGTGAACCAGTTATCATGCTGGAAACAATCTTCACGCAAGCAATCCTGCAATTTTCCTCTTAATTCACATCTTCCACATTGGTCACTCATTTTCCCTCCTTATCCGGGTCATACCTTACTGACTGGCATGTGGCTGAATGCAGTGCGAGCCGTAGCAGCTCGTCGCGGAACGCAAGCGGCGTTGCATTCGCCTCCCGTTTCCCGAGTGTCGGCTTGTTCTTCTCCGGCCCTCGCTGATCATGAAATCCAATCTGGTGCGTCCCGATCGGGCGCTCCCATCGCAGCTCTGGCGGCTTGCGGCGGCCGCGGTAGTAGAGCCATGTCGCCTTGTTCGCTCGATGCCCGTAGGCGCTTTGCCACACTTCGCACACCCACCCAAGGCCGCTGCGTTGCCAACCTATTCCGGTCGGCTTCTCCAGCCCGTAGGCGGCCCATGCGCGCGTCTTCGCCGGATGCTCAAGCACTCCTCCCCAGCGGTTAACGGCGGCCAGTGCGGCGGCGAAACATCCCCCGTCGTTTCCTGGCCTGTTGTGTTCGCCGCCCCATCGGGCAAAGTTCACGTTTGCCATCGCTCCCCACAGTTGGCAGGGCGGGTGTGCCACCACCGGGAAAGGCCCCTGGTAGTTGCGCGCGTCTCGTTTCTCATCCCATGCGTCAATCCACGGCCAGTCTGCATAGCATCCATCCGGCTGCACGAAGAGAGCCGCCACATAACAAGGCGGTGAAGCAGACGCCTGCAAGCTCTGCGGTTCTTCTTTGAGTTCAGTCATGGGCGCTGCTTACCTCTGCGTTAGCTGCACAAGAACGAACCGCCTCGGCCAGTCAGACAATACGGAATCCATCCATGACGGAAAAACATAGTCCGCACCTCAGCCAATTTGTGAATGCCAGTGCTCACCGCCTCTCCTTTTGGCATAGCGTTGTATGCCCTTCCGATTCCGCGCACTCTCGCCAGTACGAAATAACACCAGAACTTGACTTCCTGCATGGTTCCACCTCCCATCGTGGGCACCCTGGCCCAGGTCTGCATTTTATTACCTTATCGCCGTTGGTATCTGCTGGTAGCTCCAGCCCATTTCGGCAATATTCGCCGTCATCGTCGCTTCTGAGCAACGGGCAGGAATATCCGCATCCATCATCCTCCATCGGTGGTATCTCCACCGCCAGAGAAAAGGAGTGTTTACCTCTCTCGTCGTGCCGCGCCCCACAAAGGCTGCATTCCCAAAGCTCAAAGTATTCACGTCCAAGTATCGTTTTCATAAATCACCAAAAGCAGCAGCTAACAAGTCGTTTCACTCGGACGGCTACGCCGCCGGTGAACTCAAGCGTTATATTGCTTTACGTATCCTATGTATTCTAACAACAGTATATCTGACAGAAAT
>CAYPTM010000496.1:0-1679 GCA_964413345.1 uncultured Elusimicrobiales bacterium | reverse complement strand
TTTTTGTAAACGGGAAAAACAACCTTGAGCAATATGCGCTGAAAGACGTAAACGAGATGGAAACGGTCGGCTCCAGCGCCAAAGTGAATATTGTCGTTGAACTCGGCCGGATGAAAGGTTACGCCTCCGAAGACGGTGACTGGACAGGAGCGAGACGTTTCCTTATACAAAAGGACAACGAACCGGCGAAGATAACCAGCCCGGTGCTGCAGAGCATTGACAGCGTGAATATGGGAAGCTGGACTCATCTGGCGGAGTTCGCGGCATGGGCCAAAAGCAATTATCCCGCCAGAAAATACATGCTTATAGTCTGGAACCACGGCTCCGGCTGGAACAAGAGCGTGGCCGCCCCCTCAAAGGGCATCTCCTTCGATGAGGAAACACGCAACCGGCTGTCGACCAGGCAGCTTGGGCAGGCCCTGGAAAAAGCGGGTGGAGTGGACGTTTACGGGTCAGACGCGTGCTTGATGCAGATGGCGGAAGTGGATTACCAGATAAAAAATCACGCCGGGATAATAGTGCAAAGCGCGGAAACAGAACCCGCCGATGGGTATGCTTACAACGATTTCCTGTCCCGCTTAAGCGCCAGACCGGAAGCGGCGCCGGACGACGCGGCCGAGATGGCCGCGGACAGCTACATCGCGCATTACGCGAAAATCGGTCTTGGAGCCACGCAATCCGTTGTAAAATCCGCCGCGCTCGCTAAACTGTCGGCCCTTACCCGTGAATGGGTAAGCCTGGCCATGTCCGCGAAAGATAGCGCGGCGGTAAAAGCCGCCAAGAAATGCCAGACCTACTATTATCTTGACAATAAAGATATGTACGATTTTATGCGGATAATGGCGGAGACAACGGGAAATACAGCCCTGCGGGCGAAAAGCCTGGAAATAATGGGGTTTCTGGAAAAAGAAGTCGTCCTTGTGAACAAGTGGACAGGCGACGCGTATAAACACGCGCATGGCCTGGCAATTTACGTTCCGGACTCACCCGATTTCTACGATACCGGAACCCAGAACTGGACCACATACAACAGCCTTGATTGGTCTTCCTCGACAGGCTGGAACACTTTCGCGAAATGGGCGGAAGGACTATAAGACCCGGACATCGTGCCGTCATATTTGCGGAAGCGGAAAAGCCTGAAAATAAAGCGTGACAACCGGGTAAATTTCAGTATAATTTTGGAAGCAGTCAGGAACTGAACGGGGGGACGCGTGTCCTCCCGGATAAAAACGGAGGCAAACATGTTCAGGAAATCTGTAATAGGCGCAGGCGTCCTCGCCCTTTTCGGCACGGCCGCATACGCCGCCAGCGTGGAAGTGGATTTTGACAAGGGAGTCGACACAAAGACGATTCTCGAAACCATAAAGAGCGCAGACTACAAGGCCGAAGGCCTTCCCTCGGCTGAAGTCATCGAAGCCTCCCGCAAGCCCGCCAAGCCGTCAAAAGAATGGACCATAATGGTCTTCATCAACGGCAAGAACAATCTCGAACAGTACGGCCTCAAGGATGTCAACGAAATGGAGATGGTCGGCTCCGGCGACAAGGTCAACGTCGTGGTGGAACTCGCCCGCATAAGGGGCTATTCCAGCCGACGGCAACTGGACCGGCGCCCGCCGCTACCTCATCCAGAAGGACACCGAGACCTCCAAGATAACCAGCCCCATCGTGCAGACCCTTCC
>CAYPTM010000495.1:0-1693 GCA_964413345.1 uncultured Elusimicrobiales bacterium | reverse complement strand
CCAGTTCCTTGGTGGTCGGGCCGAATATGCCGACTGTAGGCACATTGAAGGCCACGGCTATGTGCATGGGGCCGGAGTCGTTGGTGACGAAAGTTTTAAGCATCGGCATTACCGCCATGAGTTCCGGTATGGAAGTCTTACCCGCCAGGTTTATCGCCCTGCCGCCGGACATGGCCTTTACGCGTTCGCAGAGCTCGTAGTCCCCCTTGCCGCCTACAAGAACGATGCGGAGGCCGCGCTGCTCCTGCATCATGGCGCACAGCTTGGCGAAACGGTCGGCCGGCCAGCGTTTGGTGAACCAGACCGAGCCGGGATGCACTCCGGCGAGCGGTTCCCCGTTCCAGCCTTCTGCGCGCAGCTTCGCCGCCACTGACTCGCTCGCCCCCGCGTCGGTTTTGCCGAGGGAAGCTCCAAGCGGGCTTACCTTGTCCGCCGATATGGCGTTAAGCAGTGAAAGATTGCGTTCCGCGTCATGCAGCAGCCAGGAGAACTGCACCGTTCTGGTGAGAAGGAATCTGCCAGCGCTGGAACTGAAGCCCACCCTCTCCGGCGCGCCGCACAGCCACGCCGCCAGCGCGCTGCGGAAGGAGCGGTGGGGGACTATTATCAAATCAGGTTTTTCCGCCTTGAGCGCGTTGGACAGGGCTTTAAGCGAGGCTATCTGCCCGAGGGTTTTCTTGTTGTCCGTTATGACGGACGAAACCTCCGGCATGGCGCGGAAGATGTCCGCGGTTTCCGGGCGGCTGGCGACGACTATGGACGCCGAGGGGAAAGTTTCCTTTGTTTTCTTGATAAGGGGGGAGGTAAGCACCGCGTCGCCCAGAAATGCCGTCTGGAGTATGCAGATTCTGCGGTACTGCGGCGCGGGCGCGGCCGGGGGGCGCGCGCTCCAGTCGACAAGCTCCGGGGAATCGGAAACTATCGGCACGTCCCATTGCCTTAGGGCGTCAAGATAACGGTTGAGCACATGGCGGTCCAGCGCCGGGCTGGATATCCGCAGGCTGACGAACAGCTTGCGCGCCAGAGAATCCTTTTTATACCTGGCCTTGTTCCCTATGCCGCAAAGCGCGCCTATTATGTGCGTGCGGAGCGTGGAGTGCAAATCAAGAAAGTGCGTAAAATTGCGGGAGCGGATGTCCTTGAGCGTATGTGACAGTCCCTTGAAGGGGAGAACCTCGTCTATGGAGGGGTGGCCCTGAAGGGCGGCCGCGAATTGCGGTTTGACAAGAACGGTTATGCGGCAGCCGGGCCATTTTGCCTTAAGATTGCGGTATACCGGCGCGGTGAGGACGATATCGCCCAGCGAGGACAGGCGCGCAACAAGGATGTTCGGGGAGGTCACGGCTTTTTCCTTATGGCGGCAAGGGCTCTTTCCGTGGCCCCGCGGAAGGTGTCGGCGGCGGCGCGGGCCTTCGCGCCCATGGCGGAGGCAGTTTCCGGCTGTGCGGCAAGTTTCGCGGCTTTGTCGGCTATTGTATCCGCCGATACGGTTACCGCTCCGCCGGTTTCAATCAGTTTTGCGGCCACGTCCGGCGTGTTCTGCGTGTACGGGCCCATAAGCACGGGTTTGCCGAATATGGCCGCTTCCAGCAGATTGTGCCCGCCCTTGTTCTCTATGGTTCCGCCAACGAAACAGGCGTAGGCCGAGCCGTAAAAAGAGGCAAGAAGCCCCATGGTGTCTATTATGAGAACG
>CAYPTM010000494.1:0-1702 GCA_964413345.1 uncultured Elusimicrobiales bacterium | reverse complement strand
CGCTCGACAAAGATTCAGGGAGGGCGCGTAAATTCTTAACAGATAATTCGCGTGACTCGAACCAACTCAGAGCGTTGAGTGCGCTCTCTGATGTCTGGTCCAATAGCTACCAACACAATTCCACTGCGCTGCTCATCAAGAGGAAGAGCGACCTAAACAAGGTTATTTCATCCTGGAAAGCTCTGGGAATGGAAACCGATAATTTTGAGGCAATTATTCCCGAAGCCGAGAAGAACCAGGACGCGGCAGAGCTCACACAGCGTGCACAATTGCTTAAAAACATGGGCTTTAGGGTTCGGATAGCATCACGGCTACCGATGCGACCGGTTCCAGATGTTCCCCGCAACCGTGTTGGTCTTGCACTTTGTGCGTCAAAAACTCACGGGCTTGGATATCAGGCAACCCTTGATCGAGTTCTGTTTATCATGAGCGTTTGGTTGAATTTGACTACGTTGAATAAATAGCGGTCCAAACGAAACTCCGGTCAACTGGCAACCGCGCGAAAACTAACGTAGGACGTCAACGAAAGAGTCCATGCTCCATTTCACATTATCGCCCTTCAGAGATGCTGGAGTCTGTTCGTTCGTCCGGCCCACCCCGATGTGCGGCACGAAGCGATCACCAGTCGTCCCTGGCTGATGTCCTCGGTCGGCCGCCGGACCGTGCATGCCGGACAAACCACGATCACTCTCACCGGTTTGCATGCGTATTTCGAACGAGCCCGGGCCATCCTGATGCGCGTCTCCGCCTTGCTTCAGGACTGGTGCAATGACGCTGCGGAGCAGTTGGCCCTCCGGTCTGTCTGGCAACGTATCTGCGATCATCTCAAGCAGGTCATCACCGGTATCGGACCGCCCAAATCCCTTCGATGGCTCGGAGTTATGCGAAAAGAATCAGGCAACTGCGGTTTTTAGGTTGAAGCTACCCCTTCGCGCTGATTCTGCGAAAGAGGAAGAGCGCCAGGGCCGTATTCGACAAGCCGCCCATCCTTCCACCCTGCAACAACTCGTCCGGCATTCACTGCATTTCGAACTGCATCTTGTCCTGCAAATTTTGCAGCACGCAAGACAGCGTCCAGCGGAAGATTTGAAATTTGCCTTTTCACCTTCTGGACACTAAGCGCCCCCGAGGAACGTGTCAATATGTGCGCCAAGCTCATGGTGCCGACAAGTCTTGAAGGCAAGCTGGTGCGCAAGCACGCCTGCGTTGATGGACCGGAAATCGACGGCACATCGACGCTGGAACGCTGGCGGAGTGAGGCGCTATCCAGGCCCGCTCGCGAGCGGGCCTGGATAGCGGCAGCCCGATTCGATGCGGTGCTGACCTCGGCGGCGTGGGATTCTTGCTGTTCCACAGGCCATAGCGGTTAAGCTTTGCCAGAAACTCGGCATGTTCGTAGTCAATCCGTTCCTGCTTTGTCTGCTCCCTGGCGTATTGCTGGAACCACCAAGCCATGCCGGCCTTGATCTGTTTCAGCCCGACATTCCGGCCGCCGACGTGGCGACGCAGATTTGCTGGCGGTAGCGATCGATTTTCCGGCAATCGGCTTTCGCTTGCCGGTTGTAGGCCAAGACAGAGAGATGGGGCTTGGACCTTTCGCCAAACGCCTGCCGCTTTTCCGGTGCATCGATCCCCGACAGGCGGATCTTCTGGGGAATGTGTGCGGCATCCAGTAACGGAAGGGTGTCGCCGTCGGCGACGC
>CAYPTM010000493.1:0-1724 GCA_964413345.1 uncultured Elusimicrobiales bacterium | reverse complement strand
GGGGGAGGTCATATCCTTACCATAGAAGACAAGACGACAAGCACCCAGCTCTCCTACAGCCTTGGCGCCGGATACCGCTTCTAGTATAGTGTCTGAAACTGTCATTTAAAAAAGAAGAAGCCCCCGGAAAACCGGGGGCTTCCTTCAATTCAACTCACTCTGCCGGAGAAGATAACGCCATCCTCTCCGCGGGAGAGCGTCAGTCTTTCTTGTTGACCGGGAACTTGTGCGTCACATTAAGTATCAGCTCGTTGCCGGGCAGCTCGATGGTGGCCGGCTCCGGGGGCAGGCCGGCGCTGCGTTTCATCAGGGCCGGGAGGTCTATCATCCTTATGGTCCGGCTGAACATGGTGTGGTAGTAGTAGCGCAGGTTCACCAGGTCCGCCATGGAGGTCCAGCTCGTGGCTTCCTTGACCACCTTCACCTTGTCTTTCTTATCCGCGCTGTCGGCTTCCGCGCCAGAGGCCGAGGGAGTGCTTATCTCCACCACGGAACCTTCTGGGATGTCGAACTGGTTAAGAACGCGGAAGGCGCGCAGGACGGCCTCCTCCGGGGTGTAGATGGTGTTGTTGGCCAGCGTATCGCTAAGCAGGAAGGCGGCGCGCACGAAGCGGGAGGGGGAGGTGAAATCCCCGGGCAGGCCCAGGAGGCCGGTGCCGTTGCTCAGCATCTTGTAATCCTTGCCGAGCACTGTCACGCTTTCGTAGTTATCCGCCTTCAGGTTGACGTAATTCTTGAGGTTGGTCAGCTGCCAGTCGTAGGTGGGGTTGTTGGTGATGACGCCGATGGAATCGGTTATGACAGGCTTTCCATCTATGAATTCGATGATGATGGAAGCGCCGGTCTTGTCAGTCACCTTGTAATGCAGCTGGGGGAACTTCTCCGGCTTGGTGATGGGAATGCCGAACAGCGTCACGTCGAACTGGCGGACGTGCACTATTTCCGGTATGGCGAGCGCGTCCCGCAGTTCCTTGACCGAGACGAAGCGGCCCAGCACCCACGATATGAAGTCCATGTCGGACACGTTGCGCTGGTCGGTCCTGTAAGGGGCGGAGGAATAGGTCTCCGTGCCCATGTGGTAGAAACCCGCGCAGGAAAGGCCCTTCTCATTGATGCCGTCGTTGAGCTCCTTCATCGTGTACTGGACTTCGGCGTCCTTATAGCGGAGCGGGCGCATCGGCGTGAAGCCCACGTAGGAATAGAGCACCTTCCAGGTGTGCCCGTCCACGTGAACGCCGCTTTCCAGCGTCTGCACGCAGGTCTTTATGCCGGACTGGACGCAGCTTGTGTATTCCGTGCCGGCCGGCATGTAAAGAAGCTTCCAGCTCGTCACGTCAGGGCCGAACTCCATCGTGCGGCCGGCGAAGGCGTAATGCCCGTTGCCAAAGCCTTCCATGTCCAGCGAAAAATCTATTCCGGTGCAGGCCGAAATCGGCCCGGAAACGGCCAGCAGAACGCCGGCGGCCGACGCGAGCAGCGCCAGGCGGGAGTTTTTGAGGATTCTTGTCATCATGTTTGTCTCCATAGCGGTGATAGTCACTCGTTGACGATAACGGGCTTCCATTTGCCCTGCATCGTGTCCTGGGGAAGGCTGTCATCCACAACCTTCACTTCAAGACGGGTCGATCCGGCCTTGACGGGATTGAGATGGCGCTCGGCGGCGAGCTCGGCTGCGGCCTTTTTGGCCAGCACGCCTTCCACCCGCTTTCCGTTCGTGCGGATGA
>CAYPTM010000492.1:0-1729 GCA_964413345.1 uncultured Elusimicrobiales bacterium | reverse complement strand
TGTCCAGCACCTTGGCGGCGAGCCTGCCCTCGGCGTAGAACGCGCCGGTGTCGCCCACCTGTCCGCCCGATTCGGCGTAGAACGGTGTGCTGTCCAGTGCGACGTAGCCTTCCTCTCCCGCCGGTATGGTCTTTGCCAGCTTGCCGGAGGCGTCCATCAGGCCGACTATCGCTGCAGGGTTGGAGACGGTCTCGTAGCCGGTGAATTTGCTTGCGGGGAAAGCCTCTTCCGCCTGGTTGAAGGAGAATGTTTCCTTCTGGCCGGAGCCTTTCCAGCCGGACTTGGCCAGTTCCTGCGCCTTGGTCTTCGCTTCCTCAAAGCCTTTCTCGTCCACGCCCCGGCCCTGCCGGCCAGCTATTTCACGGGTCAGCTCGAAGGGGAAGCCGAACGTTTCGTAAAGGCGGAAGGCCTCCTCGCCGGGTATGGTGTCGGAGTATTTCTCGAAAAGGGCGTTTATCTGCTTCTCGCCGCTTTCAAGGGTTTCTATGAAGCGCTCTTCCTCGGCGCGGAGGGTTTCAGCTATCTGCGCCTTGTGCTTCTCTATTTCCGGATAGACACCGTTGAAGATGGAAATGACAGCGGGCAGCAGTTCGTGCATGAACGGGTCTTTCCGGCCCGCCAGTCTGCCGTAGCGCACCGCGCGGCGTATGAGGCGGCGCAGGACGTAGCCCCGTCCCTCGTTGGAGGGGGTTATGCCTTCTGAAATCAGGAAGGCGCAGGCGCGGGAATGGTCGCTTATCACGCGCGCGGCCAGGCGGTTGTCCGCATTGTCCTCTATGTTGATGGAAAGGAGGGACGCGGCCTTGTCGGCTATCGGGGCGAAGCGGTCCGTGTCGAAGGGGGAAGTCTTTCCCTGCACTACGGCGGTTATGCGCTCCAGGCCCATGCCGGTGTCTATGTTCCTGCGGGGAAGCTGGGCCAGCGTGCCGTCATCCTTGCGGTCGAACTGGGTGAAGACGTGGTTCCAGATTTCGATGTAGCGGTCGCAGTCGCAGCCGACGCCGTGGCAGCCGGGATGCTTTGCCACGTCGGGACCGAAGTCGTAGTATATCTCGGAGCAGGGGCCGCAGGGGCCGGTGGGGCCCATGGTCCAGAAATTGGAGTCGTCGCCCAGGAACTTGATGTGTCCGTCGCGTATGTTGGCGGGCAGCACCTTGCGCCATATTTCGTAGGCTTCCTCATCCCGGGGGGCGAGCTTGCCGTCGTAAACCGTCACGTAAAGGCGCGTGGGGTCTATGCCGGCAACCTTGGTCAGGTATTCCCAGCCCCAGGTTATGGATTCTTCCTTGAAGTAATCGCCGAAGCTGAAGTTGCCGAGCATTTCAAAGAAAGTCAGGTGGCGGGCTGTAGTGCCCACGCGGTCTATGTCCGTGGTGCGGAAAGACTTCTGGCAGGAGGCGGCGCGCGTCATGTCCTTCTTGTGGCCGAGGAAATACGGTTTCAGCGGCACCATGCCGGCCGAGGTGAAAAGGAGTGTTGGGTCGCCCTTTGGTATAAGGGAACTGGAAGGGACTACACGGCAGCCCTGTTTTGCGAAAAAGTCCAAGAAGCTTTTGCGGATATCATTTCCTGTCATTGTCATAATAGAGAATTATATAATAAACAGAGCATTGACGCTTATGACCGGATTGACACCAGACGAAACCGCGCGCTATGTGCGCCATATAGCCCTGCCGCAAATCGGCCTGGAGGGCCAGCGCCGCCTGCGTTCATCCAGCGTGCTGGTCAT
>CAYPTM010000491.1:0-1732 GCA_964413345.1 uncultured Elusimicrobiales bacterium | reverse complement strand
CTTGTCGAACATCGTGAGAGTTTCCTCCGCGTTGCCCGCTTCGGCGGCTATGGTAAACCCCGCGCGCTCAAGCACCGTGCGTATGGTGCTGCGCAGTATGAGCGAATCGTCAACTATCATTATCTTCTTCATCTGCCCTCCTGGGTAATGATGCCCAAACTCATATCAGTATATGCCCCTGTCCTGGGAATTCCACGCAGGGGATGAGTGGATTTTTTCAATCAAAGTTTTAAGGTCCGTCCCGTTTATCAGGAAGGAGACCGTGCCGAGCATTGCCATGTGGCTGCTTTCAAGGCGGAAATCGGCCGAGACATGGTGCGTAACGTTTATGCCCGCCCGGGCGGCGGCGCCTTCCAGCAGCGTTTTGCGGGTGCCTACCTGGGAACGCGGTTCGCTGGGCAGTATCCGCACCTTGAGCGTGTTGGCTATCACGCCGATAAACCTGTTGGCCATTATGTTCGAAACTTCCGCCACCGTAAGCAATTGCAGGGCCGGCAGTTCGGCCAGCTTCATGGCCGCCGCGTCCGTGACGAAATGCGTCAGGTTCATCGCGCTTTCCTGCGGGAACATGAAAAGCATGGACATCGGGATGTCGCCGCTTATGATGAGGTCCCCGCCGAAGCGGACCGCTTCCTTGTCTGGAAAGCGGTTGTCCTTGCTGTCGGTCGGCGTGAATTCGAAACGGTGGGGGAAAGCGCTCCACTGCCTGTGCGTGAGCTTTGACAGGGCCCGCAGGCTGTCGAGCATGCCTGTCTCGGCTATGTCCTGGAAAATCTGTTTTTCCGCCAGCGTGATGGGTTGTGCCATTTTTAATTCAGCCGTGCTTTCCCGGCCGGTAAGGCGATATCAGGCTATCTGTGCCGCGTTAAGTTTCTGGGCGTAATCGAGCAGGGCTTTCGTCCTGACTGGATTTTCGGCTTCCGCGTATATGCGCAGAAGAGGCTCCGTTCCCGACGGGCGCATCAGCACCCATTCGTCGTTGTCCAGTATGACCTTGAGGCCGTCTATTGTGAGCGTCTGGGCTATGGCCTGTCCCGCTATCTTCTTGGGCAGTTTCTTCCGCAGCTTCTCGGAGTAGACGTTCTTGTCCGCCACGGTCTTGGTCATCTTGAAATCGCGCCGCTGGAAGGAGGACTTGCCGTACTTGGCCTCCAGTTCGGCTATCAGCTCTGATGGCTTCTTGCCGGTCTTGGCCATTATTTCCAGCATCATGAGCGCGGTCAGTATGCCGTCGCGCTCTGGCGGGTTGCCCTTCCAGGAATAGCCGCCGGACTCCTCCGCGCCGATGAGAACTTCCTCGGAAAGCATTTTGTCCGCTATGTTCTTGAAGCCGACCGGCACTTCCTCGTAGGGAATGTTCTTTTCGCGCGCTACGCGCTTCGCCAGGTAGCCCAGGGACACGCACTGCACCACCTTGCCGGTGCGCTTGAGGTTTTCCGACAGGTATTTAAGTAGGAGAGGGTTGATGATGCAGGGGGAGATGTAGTTCCCCTTGTCGTCCACGAAGCCTATCCTGTCCCCGTCGCCGTCAAGCGCTATGCCGCAGAGCAGTTTTTCTTTTTTCACGGTTTCCATAAGGGCGGAAAGGTTCTGCTCTATGGGTTCCGGGTTTATGCCGGGGAAAAGGGGGTCGTGCTCGCCGTGTATGACGTGCAGTTTCTGCGGGGGCAGCATGGTTTCCAGTATGCCGGCTGCGCTGCCGTACATGTAATCCAGGCCTATTTTGCCCTTC
>CAYPTM010000490.1:0-1740 GCA_964413345.1 uncultured Elusimicrobiales bacterium | reverse complement strand
GGATGAATAGACTATCGCCGCGCCGGGGACGGCTTTCTTCGCCGCCTCGAGCAAATTGAACGTGCCGCCGGCGTTGACCTCGAAATCGAGGCGCGGGTCCGCGAGCGAGGTGGTCATCGCCACCTGTCCGGCGAGGTGGAATATCACGTCGGGCCGTGTTTCCTCCACGGCGGTGCGGACTGCGTCCGCGTTGCGTATGTCCCCTTTCATGAAGCGGAACTCTCCGCGTGACTGAAGCCATTTCAGGTTTTCCGCAGAACCTTTGCGGGAGAGGTTGTCGAAGACGGACAGTTCCCCCCCCAGTTCCAGCGCCTTCTCCGCCAGATTGCTGCCCAGAAAACCGCATCCGCCCGTTATTAGAAATTTCATTTTCAGTTCCCGCGCTCCTGTTCTATTGTAGCCGAGAGTCCGTCGTCCAGGCTTATTTTAGGCTGCCAGCCCAGTCCGCATATGCCCGCGATGTCCACGTGCGATTCCATGACCTCGTTTTCCCTGTACTCAAGCGCCCCGAAATTCAGTTCGGTGGCGGTATTGCCGGTCATGACCTTAAGTTTTTCAACAAAGTCCCGTATGGTTATGGTGTTCCCGCTGCCGACTTCCATTTTGTGATAACCGGAAGAAATTGTCTCCATATTCTCCAGCACCGTCAGAAACGCGCCCACGACATCGTCAACATGTATGAAATCCCGCTTTTGCCCGCCTTTCGTCAGGTCTATGCGCGGCACGCCTTCCAGCAGCTGGCGGACCATGCTCGTCACGAATTTTGTCCTGTCATCTCCGGGACCGTAGAAATGTTCCAGCGAGAGGGTGACGCACTTCATATGCGAGGACATCATCCTCAGCCAGTCCGCGAAGTGGCTTTTAGAGAGTGAATAGTAGTTTATGCGCTTGTCCAGCACCGTATCGGTGTTGATGAATGTTTTTATGCCGTGCTGCCGGCCCGCATAAAGAAGCTGCAGTGGCAGCATGAGATTGGCCTGGATTACGCTGAAGGGGTTATCCTGTCTTCTGCCGTAATTGGTGGCGCAGTGTATGACGGTATCGATGGAATTTTCAGAGAATACGGCCTCGCAGCCCGCCCTGTCGATGTCATATGTCCGGACGAGAGGGATAAGATCCCGTATCCTGCCGGTGTGGGAAAAGCTGCGCTTGAGCACTATGACGTCGCGTCCGGAACGCAGCAACGCGCCCAGCACATGGCTGCCCAGAAAACCTGTCGCCCCAGTGATTAGTATGGTTCCCCGTTTCGTCGCCGCTGTTTTCATTTTCCCCGGTCCCCGGGCTTTCCGGCATCGTCGCAAGCCAATGACGATTCCATGTGTCCGTAAATTGTAACAATTGCGTTTTCAGACGGTCAACACGCCCAGCGCCAGGCCGGATTCCCCGCTCATGCAAGCAGTTGAAGCTGGCGCGCCATGGATGCGGCGCCTGTCCGGGCTTCTCTTTTAAAACGGCAGTGGCGTGGCGTCACTTCCCCGCCAGTTTCTTCAGGCGTGCGGTCACGTTCTTCATTATTGCCGAGGACGCGTCCTCTTCGGCCGCGGAAAGGCTTTCCCCCGTTCCGGTGGCGGAAGCGTTCCACAGCACCTCCCCGCTCTCCACGTCCACAAGCCTTACGGACAGGCCCACCGATGCCGGGAGCGTCTGCGTTTCCGGTACATAGCTGGTGACAAGCCGTTGTGATACCGCCGGCTGGGGAGGACCGCCGGGCCTTCCGTGCCCGCCTCCGCCGGTGAATAT
>CAYPTM010000489.1:0-1744 GCA_964413345.1 uncultured Elusimicrobiales bacterium | reverse complement strand
GTGGGTGTTCTCCACCAACGGCGTGGCTACCGCCGGCCGCCTTAAAATACCCACCATCGGCTTCGGCCCGTCGAACGAGATTTACGCCCACAGCATCAACGAACAGATGGCTGTGGAAGACCTGCTTAAAGCGGCCATTTTCTACGCGGCGCTGCCGCAGTACCTGGTTGTTGAGCGGGCAAAATAACCCAAGGAGACATTACAGATGAAAAGCATGTTGAGAGGCAAGGACTGGATCGAGACCGTAGACTGGACAAAGGAAGAGCTGGAGACCGTTCTGGACGTCGCGGCCGACCTCAAGCGCCGCTTTTCCCTGAGCGAGGCTCACCGCATTCTTCAGGACAAGACGCTGTTCATGATGTTCTTCGAACAGTCCACCCGCACCCGCAACTCCACCGAGGCCGGCATGACCCAGCTCGGCGGACACGCGCATGACCTTACCCCGGACAAGATGCAGATATCCCACGGCGAGACGCCCAAGGACACCGGCAAGGTGCTCTCCCGCTACGGCCACGGCATCGCCATCCGCAACTGTTTCTACGGCGTCGGCAACAAATACATAAGGGAAGTCGCCCATCATTCCGATATTCCCGTCATCAACCTCCAGTGCGACGTGGACCATCCCTGCCAGAGCATTGCCGACCTCATGACCGTCCGCGAGAAGTTCGGCACCAACCTGCGCGGCATGAAGTTCGTCATCAGCTGGACCTACGCTCCGGCCTACGCGCGCCCGCTGTCCGTTCCCCAGGGCCTCATCACCCTCATGCCGCGCTTCGGCATGGACGTGACCCTCGCCCATCCGCCCGAGTTCAACCTCATGCCCCGCACCGTGGAGGCGGCGAAGAAGTACGCCAAGGAGAACGGGACCAAGTTCGAAATCGTGCACGATATGGACGAGTCCTTCAAGGACGCCATTGTCCTTTATCCCAAGTCATGGGGCTGCCACCAGTACCTTGAGGACCAGAAAGTTCCCGAGGCGGACCGCAAGAAACTTGGCATGGAGCTCATCGCCAAGTACAAGAGCTGGGTCTGCACCGAGAAGCGCATGGCGCTTGGCAAGAAGGACGCCGTCTACATGCATCCGCTTCCCGCCGACCGCGGCGCGGAGGTCGAGGATGCGGTCATCGACGGGCCGCAGAGCATAGTGTTTGACCAGGCGGAGAACCGCCTCCACACCGTGAAGGCCATCATGGCCCTCACGATGGGCGGCCGCCCGTAGCACCGGACGCCGTATTTAAGGACCGCCGGGCGGATGACGGTTATCCGCCCGGCGTTTTTTAACCTGTTCCCGCAGAAAGGTTTTTATCATGCTTAAAAGAGTTCTCGAATTCCTGCAGAATGCCAGATGGCTTGTTATGCTGCCGCTTTTGCTGGCTTCTTTTATGGCGGTTTCCAGATTCCAGGAACTCAGGAATGAACCCTTGCAGGGTGACGCGTGGGAATACCGTGAGATGGGCCTCGCCATCCGTGAAACTGGGATAATGCTTTCTCCCTATGAGGCCGCGGCCAGCGCGGAGCGCGGCATTGTTTATCCGGCCATTATCGCTCCTTTGACAAGCGGAAGCGAGGCGTCATCTCATAAAAAGATAAGGGCCCTGAATGCTTTGTTGTTCGTGCTTTGCGCGGGCGGAGTGTATCTGCTGGCGGCCCCTTTCGGAAACCTGGCCGGTATCGGCGCGGGTTGCCTCTGGGCGTTGAACCCGCTGGCCGTTTCCTATGCGGCACAGGGCAGCATAGAGATGTT
>CAYPTM010000488.1:0-1748 GCA_964413345.1 uncultured Elusimicrobiales bacterium | reverse complement strand
CCAGGACGCGAAATGCAGCGCGAAGACCTCCAGCCCCCAGAAGCAGCCCGCTTCCGGCAGCACGGACAAGGGAACCTCGCTCGGCACTTCGGGGCTTTACTCCGGCAATTACGCGCCGGACACGAACATGAAAGACTTCACGCTGGAACAGTCCACCGCCCCTGTTGAAGAAGCGAACAAGGAGCTCTCCGCCGCCAAGGAAGAGACTTCAAGCCTTGGGGAAGTTTCATACGGTTCCGGCACCCATCAGGCCGAAACCTATACATCCAAGACTTCCGCGCTAAAGAACAAGGTCAGCGGCTCGTCCGGTTCTTCCGGAGCCAGAAGACGCACCGGCAACTGATAAACGCTTATAAAGCAGAAAACCCCTCCCGCCAGGGAGGGGTTTTTTGTTGCCTGAAAATTGGATTCTAGAGCAGGTGGGACTGCATCAGGTAGGCGGACCACAACAGGGCGAACACGCCGACTATGTCCGTGACCGTGGTGATGAAGATGCCGGAGGAATGGGCCGGATCGCAACCAAGCCGCTTCATGATTATGGGAATGAGCGCGCCGGAGACGCAGGCCGCTATCATGTTGACAATCATGGCGAACGCGGCGACAATGCCGAGATAAGGATTCCCTTTCCATATCCATGCCGCCACGCCGGTTATGCCGCCAACCACCAGTCCGGTGGACAGGCCTATCACAATCTCGTCCTTTACAAGAGGCAGGGCCTGTTTTATGTCGACCTCGCGCATTATTATGCCGCGCAGGACCACGGAAAGGGACTGTATGCCGGCGTTGCCGCCCTGTCCCGCTATTATGGGCAGAAAAACGGCCAGCGCCGCCACCTTGGCTATAAGGCCTTCGAAAACCGCCACAACCGCCGCCGCCATGAACGCGGTGGCCAGATTTATCGTGAGCCACGGCATGCGCTTGCGTATCTTGAACCAGATCGGGGAATAGGGGCGTTCCTCGGGGCTCGCGCCGAAGAGTATCTGGAGGTCTTCCGCGGCCTCCTGCTCCGAAGATTCGACCAGCGCGGCGGTGTTGACCACGCCGATTATCCGGTCCTTCTCGTCCACGACGGGCATGACGAAATAGCGTTTGTCCTTGAAAAGCGTGACGAGAGCCTCCCTGTCCGTGTAGGGGGAAATCTTGTAGACCTCGCGTATCATTATTTCGCCGATGGGCGTTTCGGGAATGGCGAGTATGAGGTCCCTCATGTTGAGCACGCCCACCAGCCGGTTGTCCTCGTCCACCACGTAGCAGTAGGTTACGGCGGCCCGCTTCTTGTCCAGCGCGCGAAGACGGGTCATCACTTCCTGCACCTGGACGGAGGTGCGGAAAGCGAGGAAATTTTTCTTCATCATCCTGCCCGCGCTCTGCTGGGGATAGGTCAGTATCTCGGCCACGGCGCGCGCGGCATCGGCTCCCAGTAGCGCCACGGCGGCTTCGCGTTCTCCCTGCGGCAGCACTGTTATGAGTTCCGCCGTTATGAATGGGGGGAGAAGGGCCATTACCGCCCGCCCCGGCTCCGGCAGCAGGCGGCGCAGTATCGCAGCGGCGCAGGCGGGCTGCATCTTTTCAAGACAGGCCGCCGCGGCGGAAGGAGGCAGAGCGGCCATAATGGCCGCGCCTTCCTGCGCGTCAAGCGGTTCTATGGCGTGGGCGGCTTTCGCCGGATCGGCGTTGATGAAATTCCTTATGGCTGAAACAGCGGCGTTGACGTGGGGCATCAAGGAGAGTTTACCAATCATTGCCCG
>CAYPTM010000487.1:0-1765 GCA_964413345.1 uncultured Elusimicrobiales bacterium | reverse complement strand
AGGTGGGTCAAAATTCGCTGCTACTGGTGGGTCAAAATTGCCTGCAACTTTACACTCCGGCGACTTCGGTGATATCCCGCCAGGGCAGGAGCAGTATGTCTTTCCCCGCCTGCTCCCTCTTGCCTGCCAGGCTGACGAGGTATCCTTTCGAAGCTTTCAGCTCCGCCCCGAGTTTTCTGATATTGACGAGATGCTCGGGGCGTGGCGTGGCTGTGGCCTTGAATTCTATCATCGTCCGGCTTATGCCGAAATCCAGCAGGAGGTCTATCTCGTTGGCGTTGGAATCACGGTAAAAGTATAGCTCGTAGTTGCGGTTGTGGTTGAACTTGTGTTTCAGCAGTTCCGCGACCATGTAGTTCTCGAAAAGAGCCCCGGCTTGGGGGCCGCCGCGCAGTACCGAAGCGCTGGGGTAGCGCAGCAGGTAGGCCAGGAGGCCTGTGTCCGTGAAATAGACTTTAGGGCTTTTAACCACGCGCTTTGAAATGTTGCGGTGATAGGGGCGCAGCAAATATACAAGGCGCGTGGTTTCCAGCAGCGAAAGCCAGCGCCGGGCGGTGGTGAAGCTGGTGCCGCACTCTTTAGCGATCTCGTTGAGGTTCAGGAGCGCGCCTGCGCGGGCGGCAAGCAACTCCAGGAAGTTCTGGAAGACGCGGAGATCCTGTACGGACGCGATCTGCCGTATGTCGCGCTCCAGGTAGGTCTGCAGGTAGGACGCGTAGAAGCGGTTGCGGTCCGCTCCTCCTGCGACAACTTCGGGGTAGGAGCCGGTGAAGAGCAGTTTGAACGGGTCAGCGGTTTTTGAGGGCTTGTTCTCTTCGGCGGAAAAACCGAGCAGCTCATAAAGCGCCGCGCGCCCGGCCAGGGACTCTCCGAGGCCGGCCATCAATGGGAAATATTGTGAGCCGGTAAGCAGGAATCTCCCCTTCGCCGCTCGGTTCTGGTCGGCGCTTATCTTGATGTAGGGAAGTATTTCCGGGAGATACTGTATCTCGTCGATTATCATGCGCGGGGCTTTGGCCAGGAAGGCCTTGGGGTCTTCTGCGGCCAGTTTCCTGGTGACGGGATCGTCAAAAGTGACGTATTCGTGGCCCGGAAAGGTCTTCTGCAGCAGCGTAGATTTGCCGGTCTGGCGGGGGCCGGTAAGGACCACTACGGGGAATTCTTTGGCCGCGGCCTTCAACTCCCGCTCTATTGCGCGGTGGATATAGCGTTTCATGGTTATAGGATAGCAGAGAATTTATGCAAAATCAATATCCAAAAGTTAAAATGCATAAGATAATCTTTTGAGCGCTTTCTGTGGAAAGGCGGCGATTTATGAGATATACTATATGTGAAACCTATATCCGAATTGTCACCTGAAGGTGCGCGTGTCCTTTGATGGACTAGGATATGGGTTTCATCTTTTCTGTGTGCCGTTTCCCCCGACTCCCCACGGGGGCGACATAAAGTTAACGGAAAAGCCCGCCAGGGCCGAGCGAACGCGAGGCCGGGGCGGGTTTTTAATAAATCAAGGTGCCCCCGTTTAAATTCCCCTCCCCCGGTGGCCATAATTTAAAAATAAGAAAAAAATAAATGCGGGGATGTACGGCCTGCCCGGCAGGCCGGGGGTGCAGCACAGCAACACCGCAGCGCGGCAGGGCCGCCCAGCCGCGCACGGAGGGGCACAATAAGATGCCGCCTACCTTGCTGTACGGGCCGCGAAAGCGGCATCGGGAGCGGCCCGCCAAGGCCCCCGGTTTTGGGGGCCGGCTGGCCGCGCAGAAGG
>CAYPTM010000486.1:0-1773 GCA_964413345.1 uncultured Elusimicrobiales bacterium | reverse complement strand
ATGAACAAGAAGGTCCGGACTTCCTTTATCCAGCGCCTGCCCATGGCGCGAAAGAAATACCGCAGTTATCTTCCTTTCTTCCCGACGGCGGCGGAAGGATTCGACCTGTCGGGCTATGACCTTGTCATATCCATAGCGCATTGCGTCGCAAAGGGGATCAGGACCGGGCCGGGGCAGAAACATCTGTGCATTTGCTGCACCCCGGTGCGTTACGCCTGGGATTTGCGCGGCCAGTATCTTCAGGAGGCCGGGCTGGACAAGGGCATCAAGGGCATTGCCGCCAACCGCATACTGGATTACATAAAAGACTGGGATTTGAAAACTGCCGGCAGGCCGGACGCCATCGCGTCAATATCCGAATATGTGCGCGAGCGCGTGAAGCGCATCTGGGGGCGCGACAGCGATATAGTCTATCCGCCGGTGGACACGGAATACTACACCCCGGACGGTTCCGCGCGGGGGGATTTCTACCTTGCCGCTTCCCGCATGGTCCCCTACAAGCGCATCGACATGCTCGCAAAGGCTTTTTCGCTTATGCCGGAGAGGAAGCTTGTCATCATCGGCGACGGGCCGGATTACGGGAAGGTCAAGGCCGCTTCCGGACCCAACGTGACGCTGCTAGGGTACAAGGGCAATGAGGTCCTGCGTGACCATATGCGCCGCGCCAGGGCGTTCCTCTTCGCCGCCGAGGAGGACTTCGGCATAATGCCGCTTGAGGCGCAGGCCTGCGGCACGCCCGTCATAGCCTTCGGCAAGGGCGGCTCGCTTGAAACGATAAAGGGTTTCGCTCCGGGGTCCGCCCCGTCCGCAGGCGCGACCGGGGTCTTCTTCACTGAACAGACGCCGGAAGCGGTAGCCGCCGCCGTGTCGGCGCTTGACGGGCTGAATGTGACGGCAGACGCCTGCCGCGCTAACGCGCTGCGTTTTTCGGCGGAGAATTTCCGCCGCTCGTTTCTTGATTTCGTCAAAAGGAAGACCGCCGCATGAAAAAGGCATTCATCACCGGCATTACCGGGCAGGACGGCACCTACCTCGCGGAGCTGCTGGCCTCGAAGGGGTTTGAGCTGCATGGTTTCGTCCGCCGTTCCACGCCGGACGACGACGCGGGCCTTGCCCTGCTGCGTTCGCTCAGGGGCGGCGTGCGTTTTTACTATGGCGACCTGGACGAGACTGCCTGCCTGGAGCGCGCTCTCGACGCGGCGCGCCCGGATTACATATTCAACTTCGGCGGGCTTTCAAGCGTGGGAGAAAGCTTCTCCGCGCCGGAACAGGCGTGCGAGACTTCCGGCCTGGGCCCCCTGCGCATTCTGGAGTGGATGCGCCGCACTGATGCCCGTGGTATACGTTTTTTTCAGGCCGGTTCGGCCGAGATTTTCGGCGAGGGGGGAAACCTTTCCGAAACCTCGCCCGTCAGGCCGATGAATCCTTACGGCTGTGCCAAGGCGCTCGCCCAGCAGGTGCTTGATGTTTACCGGCGCTCCTACGGGATGTTCGCCTGCTCCGCGCTTTTCTTCAGCCACGAATCTCCGCGCCGCGGCAGGTTCTTCGCCACCCGCAAGATAGCTTCCGCCGCCGCCCGCATAGGGCGCGGTTCGGAGGAAGTGCTGCGCGTGGGGGCGATTGACAACGTGCGGGACTGGGGCTATGCCCCGGAGTACGTCGAGGCCATGTGGCTGATGCTGCAGCAGGAAAAGCCCGACGATTACGTCATCAGCACCGGCGAGACCCATTCCGTCAGCGAGTTTGCCCAGAAGGCGTTTCAGGTGGTGGGGC
>CAYPTM010000485.1:0-1793 GCA_964413345.1 uncultured Elusimicrobiales bacterium | reverse complement strand
GGCGGGATGAGATAGACCGGGTTTATGAGTTCACGGGAGGCGATGGCTGCCTCCGGCTTCAGATTGTCCGCCAGCCATTGCGCCCCGGCTTTTCTGGACGCTTCGCTGCTGTGCAGAAAACTGACATAGAAGGCCGTGTGCGCGAACATTACCATGGCTGCGACGGCTATCGCGGCTTTGGCGGCCTTTGGGGACAGTATCCACAGCTCCCTGAAGCCCGCCGCGGCCAGAATTATGATGGCGGGCATCATCGGCACGGCATAATGGATTCCGGGTGAAGTGAGCAGGTATGGAAATAGAATGCACAGGGCGAGTACGCTTATCCCGGGCAGAAATTCCCTGCGGAAAAACCAAGCGGCCGCCCCGGCGGCGGCCGGGAGAAAGAGATACAGTCCCAGTCCGCTTGTGGCGGTTGTTCCAAGTCTCATCAGATTGGCCGCCAAAGAGGCGTTTTCTTCCTTTAGACTGGCGCCCGCGAAGCGCAGGTCGTGCAGCACCTGCCCCGTTGAATATGCCCACCAGGGATTCAGCGCGAAGAACACCGCCGCCGACACTGCCGCATACAGCAATGCTTTTCTCCAGCCGGATTTGCCTTCTTCCGTTAACGCGGCGGCGCATACCGCGACGGCCAGTATTCCGTTCGGGATTAATGTTGCGGTGGCAAATCCTGCCAGCAACGCCGCGCAAAGACGGTGGCGTTCGCTTCTTTTGCCCAGCAGATAAAAGACCCCCGCGGAACAAAGCATGGAGATGAGATAGGGCTTAAGAAAATGTATTTCCATCATCGGCACCGGGGACCCCGCCATGAATAGCGCCGCAAGCAGGCCCCAGCCGGGGCCCCATATGCGTTTCACTGTGGCGAACATAAGCAGAACGGAAATGGAAAGGCACAGCGCGGACATAAGGCGCGGCATCATCCACAGCCTGCCGGAATAATCGGGGTTTTGCAGAAAAGGGATTATGTCGGCCGGGTTCGGATAGAGGCCGAAAAGCTGGCCCGCTTTTATGGAGGCGCCGAACATGTATATGCCGGGCGTGCCGTAAACGTAAAAATGGGGGTTCAGGCGGAACTGTCCCGGCTTTATGTTCCGCATGGCGCGGATGACGGGGGCTTCGTCCACCCATATGGTCTGAAGCAGGAAGGAGCGGGTGAAGTTTACGCCCATTTCCTCCGGCGGAATGGAAAAATGCCCCGCGTCGGAAAAGTGTCCGCCGGTGTCTATCTGGGCATAGAGCTTTTCCCTCGCGGCCGCCAGCGCCGGAACCGATGCCGCGTGTTCCTCCCCCGAGGAAAACAGGTGTTTCAGCCTCCCGGAATCAGGCAGGCCCAGTTTTACCGTAAACAGGGAGAGAAGGAAAGAGGCCGCGGCCAGCGCTATCGCGCCCGCCCAGGCGAGGCGGGCGTGTCTGAATATTGCAGTGGTTTCATTCCCGTTCATGTGGATAATCCGTCAGCCGTAACCGGCAATTGCCAGGCTGATTAGCGGAAGCGCAGCCTTATGATTGTAAAAAGGTATGTCAGTATGAACAGGAACAGATTGCGTTTTGTTTTCCCGAACAGCCGCGCCTTGAAAAAATAGGGCAGCTCCTTGATCCGGATGTTCCTGTTCTCTCGGCAGAGCTTGTAGAGTATTTCCTCCACGATGTCGAAATTCTCGCATGTAAGCTTCAGTTTTTTGAGCGGCTCCGCCTGATAAAGCTTGAAACTGTTGGACACGTCCTTGCATGGGATGCCCAGAACGAAGGAGTAAGTCATGTTCAGCACCCTGGACATCACTATAAGCGGAAGGATG
>CAYPTM010000484.1:0-1806 GCA_964413345.1 uncultured Elusimicrobiales bacterium | reverse complement strand
ACCAGTTCCACCGCGGCGGAGAAGGCCGCGCCGTCGCCGTTGCCGTTGCCGAGCACGAGCTTGACGCCCTTGCTGGCCACGTCGAAGGCCGTCTCGCGCGCGTTGACGCGGGCCATGGCCTTGTAGCAGTCGCGATCAAGACGGAAGCTGTCCGGAATCTGCTTCGCGGCGGCGGTGCGGCAGACGGCCGCGGCCACTTCGGCGTTGGCTATCAGCTCGCCCAGCTTGAAAGTAACGTACTGGTGGCGGGTCAGGCGCTGCACGCGGCATTCCTCAAGCACCTTGGCCAGGGCGCGCAGGCCCATGGCGGCGCTGTCGGCGCCTACGTCAGGGTTGGTCTTGTGCAGCTCGTCCAGCTCCGCGGCCAGTTTGGGATAGTATTCGCCGCGGGTCTTGAGATGCTCCTGCCAGCGGCCGCGGTAAATGGTCATCTCCATTATCTCGTTGGTCCCTTCGTAGATGCAGGTGATTTTCACGTCGCGCTTTATCTTTTCCACGGGGAAATCGCGCGTGTAGCCATAGCCGCCCAGCGCCTGTATGGCGTCCTCGGCGGTCTTGTTGCCCTCTTCGGTGGCGTAGTACTTGGCAATGGCCCCTTCGGTCTGGAGGCCGTGATCCTCGCCGTCAAGGCGGGCCGCGACTTCCTCGATATAGGAGCGGGCGGCCTCAAGGCGTATGGCGTGAGGAACCAAAAGCTTGTGGGTGTAACCCTGCTTCTGGGAAAGAGGTCCGCCGGCCTGAATGCGCTGCTGGCTGTATTTGACCGCTATCTCCAGAGCCTCCCAGCCTCCGCCGAGGCCGAAGGCCGCGACCATGAGGCGGGTGTAGCCGAAGACCGCCTGGGCCTGCAGAAGTCCCTGCCCCTCGACCTCGCCTATAAGCTGGTTGCGGGGAACGAAAACGTCGTCATAGGCAAGACCGGCGGTGTTGGAAAGGCGTATGCCGTGCTTGTCCTCGTGCTTGTTCGCCTCGAAGCCTTCGGCAGTGCGCTCCACAAGGAACCAGGAGGGGCCGCCGGGGGCGAGGGCCAGCACGGTGTAGAGGTCCGCCACGCCGCCGTTGGAAATCCACTGCTTGTTGCCGGTTATGCGGTAGCCGACAAGCTCGCCGTCCTTGACCACCTGTTCCGCGCGGGTGCGCAGGGAAACTAGGTCGGAACCGGCGTCGGCTTCCGTGGCGCCGTAGGCGACAAGGAGGCGCTCTTCAGCCATGCGTTTGAACCAATGCCGCTTCTGCTCCTCGGTGCCGCCCACGCGGAGAGGGTCGCTCCCCAGGAAGGTGGCGAAAACGGAGGTGGCCACGCCAAGGTCTATGCGGGCGAGGGCTTCGCAGACGCGGTAGATGTCCACCGTGCTGCCGCCGAGGCCGCCGTATTCTTTAGGTATGAGAAGGAGGTTTATGCCCAGGACTTCAGGGTCGTACATGTCCTTGAGCAGTGCCGCGGGGAACTCGTTCTTCGCGTCCATCTCCCTCACGAAATCGTAGGGTATGTTTCTCTTGGCGTATTCCCGCAGGCTGTCCAGCATCAAATTGCGGGATATAGCGTCTGTAGTTGGCATGTTTTGGCTCCGTTTTGGCCGCGGGCGCGATAAACCGCCCGCCGCAAAGCATAGCCGCGCCAGACAGCGCGCAGCGCTACAACAGTCCTGTTATTCTACCAAAAATACCGTATGCTACGCCTTTATGTATATATAGTACAATCCAATATGTGGGGAAGGGGATGGAGGGAGAGGGAAAATCCGTGCCGTTTTTGACCTTATGAAAAACAAACCATTTATAGGAACCGCCGCTTCGGCAGTATTTTAT
>CAYPTM010000483.1:0-1807 GCA_964413345.1 uncultured Elusimicrobiales bacterium | reverse complement strand
CCGCCCGCTTTCCTACGACATGGCGCTTTCTCTCGCGAGCAACCTTTCCTGGAATACCGACAATGCGGACGTGGCTTTCTACCAGACGGTCAGTTTCCCCATTGCCGTAGGCGAGGATGATTCCCTCACCCCGGCGGTTCAGTTCGCCGCCAATTCATCTCCGGCGATTGTCTCCACGGCGTACAGCTTCTCCCTTGGCTACAGGCATAATCTGTATGAGAAATGGGTTTTCTTTTCAACAATACCGGCGATGGAGTTTTCCCGGGATTACGGTTTCAAGACCAACCCCAAGCTGACGCTGCGCATGGATATTTATTTTGGAGGAAGTGCCGCCCGGGACGACAGGAAAGAGGAAATCCCGGAAATGGGCAAAGGACAGCATAAACCGGTCACGGAGCCGGCTGTAAAGGGTGCTTCTTCGGATACGGCGCAGTAATTTGGGAAAGGCGTCCCGGCCGTTGCAACGGCTGCGCTTTGAACTTACAGGGGTTTAGTCTTCCACTACAAGTTTTTTCGCGGGCGTGACTGGCCTGGTTTCCGCTGTCTCGGCTGGGGGGGCAACTTTTTTGACCGCTTTCCGCCGCGGCGCGGGGACAGGGGCAAGAGCCTCTTTCCCCAGCGGGAATACGCCCTGCGGCTTCATGAAGCCCTGCATGACGTTCGCCGCGCCAAGCACGGAATGTTTTGTTATGCCATAGGTGGCAAGCGCCGTTTTGGCTTCCGGATACTGGCGTATGTCATAAGGACTCATAAGTGAAAGCAGTATGGCCGGCTTGCCTGACTGAAGCAGTTTCTTGATAAGCCTCATCTGCGGCAGGTTGGGCCTGTCAGCCCATTGGAAGCTGCCGATGACCGTTACATCCGCGCCGTCAGCGCATGTCATGGCTTCCGCTTCGTCCGCGGGGGCGGGAGACATCGGAGCGTTATACTGCCGGACTTGCCAGCCGTCTTTCAAAAAGGGGCTCTGGAACGACACCAGGTCTTCCGCGAAGCGGGGGGGCGCGAAGAATACGGCGCATAAAGTGGATGTCTTTTTGCCCGCGCTTCTCGGAACGGGAATCAGGTAGGCTTTGTCCCTTATCAGCGTGACGGCTTTTTTGGCGATATTGCCGGATATGGTGTCGAAAGTCTGGTCCACAGCGAAATTATCCGCGGCTAGAGTGTCTTCCTGCGCGTAGAGCTTCTTCTTGGCCGCGAGGACACGCGCCACGGCGTCGTCTATCCTTCTGGTCTTGAGTCCTTTCGCCATCGCTTCCATTATGGCGGCGTTGACGGCTTCCGGCGCGGTGGCCTGTCCTATAAGAAGAATGTCCGCTCCCGCCATGAAGGCCTTTACAGCCGCTTCCGGAACGGTTCCTCCCTGTTCAAGAGCCCCTTTCATGTCCAGGCTGTCCGTGAAGATGAGTCCGCCGAATCCCATCTCGCCCCGGAGCGTCAGTTCCAGAAGTTTAGGGGAAAAAGTCGCCGCGTTGTTCTGGTCTATTTCCGGATAAAGCACATGGGCCGTCATCATTCCCGCGGTTTTGTTCTGCACCGCCATTCTGAACGGGGCCAGGTGCGGTTCCATGTCTTTGATTGAAAGATATATCGACGGCAGCTCCTCATGGCTGTCCCGCGTGGCGGGGCCCTGTCCCGGGAAGTGTTTCGGCACCGGAAGGGTGCCGGAGGCCGTAAGGCCGTTGAGTGCCGCCCTGCCCAGCGTTATAGCCCAGGCCGGGTCCGCGCCGAAGGAGCGTACTCCTATGGCGGGGTTGGCCGCCGTGTTTATGTCCAGCACGGGGGCGAAGCTGACGTTTATTCCCGCATG
>CAYPTM010000482.1:0-1815 GCA_964413345.1 uncultured Elusimicrobiales bacterium | reverse complement strand
CTTTCGGGTCGGCCCCGACAACGACGGGCTTCCCCCGCAGGGCGGGATTGTCCCGCTGCTCCACGGCGGCGAAAAAGGCGTCCATGTCGGCATGGACTATGAATCTTGGCCTGCGCGACTCTACCACGGTATGGTTTTGATGTCCTTTAGAACTTCCGCCGCCGTCTTGTAGCGGTTGTCCCGCTTGGGTTCGAGGCAGGTGGCGACTATCTTTTCCAGCCGCTCCGGTATTTCCGGGGCGAGCTGCCGGAGCGGGGTGTAAAGGGAGGACTGCTTCTGCGCCAGGAAATTGGGGCCTTCAAAGGGCAGGCGGCCGGTCAGTAATTCATAAAGCGTAACGCCGAAGCTGAATATGTCGCTCTGTTCGTCCGAGCGGCCCAGTTCCTGCTCCGGGGCCATATAGGCCATGGTGCCGCTTATGTCTGCGTGGCCGGTTGCCTTGGTGGCGGAATCCTTGGCGAAGCGTGCTATGCCGAAGTCCGTGACACGGACGTAGCCGTCCTGCGCGACCATTATGTTGGAGGGCTTGAGGTCGCGGTGTATGACCTTGTTCGCGTGGGCGTAATCCAGAGCCTTAAGCACCTGCTTCGAAACCGCTATCGATTCCGCCAGTGGGAACTTGCCCTTGATGTCCAGCATCTCCGCCAGGGTCTTGCCGTCTATGTACTCGAACACGAGGAATACGTTCTCCCCGTCGTCTATGATGGTGTAGATGTTGACTATGTTCTGGTGGCGCATCTTGGCCGTGGTGCGGGCTTCCTCCACAAAACGCAGCTTCTCACGCCGGCTGATGCGCACCTCGTCCCGCATGCGCTTGAGCGCCACGCGCCTGTCCAGAGAGATGTCGTGCGCCTCGAAAACTATGGCCATGCCGCCGCGCCCTATTTCCCTTACCACGCGGTATTTGCCGTCCACCAGGTCGCCAGGCTTGCTGATAAGGTAGTCCTCCGGCAGATAGGGCCGGTCCTTTGTGGGCGGGTTCATCCTGAGCGGAGGCGGTGGCGGCGCGGACTGCATTTTTACCGTTTCCTTTATGCCTAGCACCGCCGTCTCCGAATCCGGGGCGGTCTCCTTTTCCGGCGGAGGCACGGTGTCCGGCGCGGCTGTTGCGGCCGAGGAATCCCTTATGGAAAGCACCGAGGTGGCCGCTTCGGCCTGCGCGGTGTAGCTCAGCGCCATGGCGGGTGCCGTGGCCGGGGAGGACGGGTGGAATATGGGGCGGACGTCCCAGAGCCGGATGGTCTTGTCGTCTCCCGAGGTAAGCGCCAGTTTTCCGTCCTCGGAGAGAGAAACTGCTTTTACCGCGCTGTCATGTCCCTTGAGGGCGGCCACCATCTTGCCTACGCTGTGGTCCCATATGAAGACCAGGGAATCCCTCCCCCCTGCAAGAACGAATTTGCCGTCCCTTGAAAAGGAGGCGTGCAGCAGGAGCTGGCGGGCCCCCTCGTAAGAAGCGCCGGTCGAGCCGTCCCGCACGTTGCAGGTGATGGCGTTGTTGTTGCCGCAGGCCAGCACCAGTTCCTTGCCATTCGGGGAGAACGCGACGTTGTATATGCAGTCAGCCTTGGGCTTTATGTCCCGCACTATGGATAGGTCCGCCGCGTTCCAGATGACAAGGCTGTTGTCATGGCTGGCGCTGGCGATAAGTTCCCCGGAAGGGGAGAAAGAAACCGAGTTGACCCAGTTGGTGTGGGCTTCACCTGTGGCCAGCAGGCGGGAAGATGCGGTATCCCACAGCATGACCTTCTCGTCCCAGGAACCCGTGACAACCTTTCCCCCGTCCGGGGAGAAGGCAATCGCCTTGACCGGGTAGGT
>CAYPTM010000481.1:0-1824 GCA_964413345.1 uncultured Elusimicrobiales bacterium | reverse complement strand
GGAACCTATGACCTGTCTGTCACCTTCACGGACAAGAGCGGGGCGGTGGTTTCCACCAAGATTCTGAAGGACGTGGAGGCCCGCAAAGGCCGCCGTGTCTACCTGCACACCCGCACCGCCAGCTGATTTGGCAGCAAGCCGCCCGCCTTGCGCAGTCAAAGGCGGGCGTTTTTTTAGCGTGATTCCGTGCCGGCGCGTCAGTTCCGGCCGGGAAATTCAGGAGGGATGATGAAGAAATTCGCTGTTTTCGCACTATCGGCGCTGGCCGCCGTAGCGGCCCACGCCGCGCCCAAGAATCAGCCGGACTGGCTGGACGGCTCCAACGCGCAGTACCGCCGGGAGCAGTACGTAATAGGCGTCGGCATGGCCGACGACCTGCCCACGGCCGAGGAGCGCGCCCGCGCGGAGGTCACCAAGGTCTTCAACGCTAAAATAACCTCTGTTTCCAACGTCAGCGAGAGCGAAACCACGCTTCAGCAGGGCAAAAACACCGAGACCTCTTTTTCGCAGAAGGTTTCGCAGGACATACAGTCCGTAACCAGCAAGGTCATGCAGGGCGTGGAAATAGCCGAGCACTGGCAGAATCCTGAAACGCGCCAGCATTACGCCCTTGCCATAGTGGAGCGCACGAAGGCCGCCGCCACCTACCGCGAGAAAATCGCCGACCTCGACACGCAGATAAAGCAGTGGCGCTCCGACTTTGACGCCGCCACCGATAAATTCGGCAAGGTCAAGGCCGCGCTCAAGCTGAACATGCTTCTCAAGGGCCGCGACGCTCTGAATGACGACCTGCGCGTGGTGGAGATGAGCGGGAAGGGCGCCGGCGACGGCGATTCCGCCGCTTTCCGCCCCCAGCTTATGAAGGCCATATCCGCGCTGGTGATTTACGTGGATGTGCAGGGCGAGGGTTCCGACCGCGTGGAGACGGGAGTCATCCGCGCACTGACCGACCTCAATATGCAGGCCACCAAGAAGGCCGAAGACAAGGATAACGCCGACATCCTTGTTACCGGCGATGTCGATACTGCCGAGATGAAGACCGAGCGCGCCGGCCCCTGGAAATTTGCCCGCATAACCGCGACCATCAGCCTGCGCGATCCGAAGACCGGCAACACCTTCCTCCGCCTTGAGGAGAGCCAGAAGGGCTCCTCCTCGGACTATAACGAGGCCGTCCGCCGCGGTCTGGTGGACCTCGGCAAAAAGCTTTCCGACAAGATACGCGCCGGAATAGAAGATTACTTCGGCAACCAGTAGGGGGTTTTATATGAAAAACGCCATATTGCTGTCTGCCGCGCTTTCCCTTTGCGCGGCGGGCGGAGTCGTCGCGGCGGAAAGCAGGACCGCGGCAAAAAAACCGGCTCCCGCATCCGTTTCGATGAGCGGCGGAGACAAGAGTCTCATGTCCCGCTTCATGAACAACCTGCGTTCCCGCAAGGCCGTTGTCGCGCAGGTGGCGGCCGTGCGCGCCGGGAACGAGACCAATAAGTCCGCCTCCGCCCTCTCCCGTCTGCAGGATAGGGTCTCCCTGCTCCGCGACAATGCCCTGTCTGGCGACTCATCCCAGGACGCTTCCATCAGCAGGATCTACCGCGCCATGGCCGTTTCTTACATGGTCATGTCCGCTGAAAACGATTCCAACGGCAAGTTCCGCCGCGAGGCGGGCCGGCGTCTTGATGAATGGAAGGGATATTTCAGGCAGGACGGTTACCCCTCCGCCGTAACGGCCCTGCTGACCGGCAGCGATGCAGCCATGACTTCAGCCGCCCTCTCGAAAGTGGGATGGGACGGCTATGTGGCCTCCATCACCCGCGATGGAAAGGGCGC
>CAYPTM010000480.1:0-1825 GCA_964413345.1 uncultured Elusimicrobiales bacterium | reverse complement strand
CCGCGAAGAAATGGGTTATCTGCCCGCCGGTCTGCTTCCAGATTTCGGGGCCGAGGCCGTAGTAATGCGCCTCCGCGTTCTCCGGGTTCATATACTGGTTCGGCATGAAAGCGCCGGGGGTGTTTTTTGCCAGGGCCACGGCCTTGCCGTGATAGCTTTCCGGGGTCATCATGTTCGGGACGCCCGGGAACACCCGTACTTCCGCGCCGAACGCGCGCAGGGTTTTAAGCTTTTCCTGGCTGATTTTCTCGGAAGTGGTGATTATTACCTTATAGCCTTTGACCTTGCCTATCATTGCTATGGCTATGCCCTGATTGCCTGACGAGGCTTCTATTATGACGCCGCCGGGTTTGAGGCGGCCGTCCTTTTCTGCCTGCTCTATCATGAACAAAGCCGCCCGGTCCTTGATGCTGCCGCCGGGGTTGAGGTATTCCAGCTTTGCGTAAATTTTGGCTTTGCTGTCGAAGGGAACTTGTACGAGGGGCGTACCGCCTATGGCGGTAAGCAGGTTCTTGTGCATTAAATTATCTCCGGACTGCCGGCCCGCGCGGCATGGCTTCAAACCATGAGGTTGCAATACAGCGTCGCAGGCCACTGCTTAAATTTTATCATTATTTGACGGGGCTGTTTGAAAGGAGGGGATGGCGTCGCTTTCCATGAATTTTGCCCTTGCAAGCGCGACGGTTTTTCCCGACTGGCTTATTTCGGCGGCAAGTTCATAAAGTGGGGGATAGGATTTTTCGAGGCGCGCCGTCACTGATACCGGGATACCGCATCTGACGGGGGCTTTGTATTTCAGGAACATTTCGGCGGTAACGGCGGCTATTCCCATGGCGAACAGGCAGTTTGCCATCGCGCTGTCCAGCAGGGCCGCGGATACCCCGCCGTGCAGCATGCCGGAATAGCCCTGCAGGTGGCCGGGGCAGTCGGACGAGGCTGTCACGCTTCCGTCCGGAAGGATGGAAAAATTCAGGTGGAACCCGGCCGGATTCCGGCTGCCGCACAGCAGGCAGGCGCCGTGAAGCGCCTCCTGCGTGCGTTTGAGCCTTAGCGCATCCGGCGCGGCTAGTGGCATCCGTGCCCGCCGTGATGGGAGCAGGCGTTGGCGGGGTCGGCTTCCGTCAGCTTCCCTTCCTTGAGTGAAGCGATTGCCTCTTCTACAGTGCCGCCCTGAGCAATGTATACCTTTATTCCCGCGGCCTGAAGTCCCCTTATCGCTCCGGCGCCTATGCCGCCGGTTATGACCGCGTCCGGCCTGGCCTCGCCCACCGCTTTCAGCGGGTTGCACATGCCGTGCTGATGGTTCATGTCCCCATTATCGATAATCCCGCATTTGCCGGTTTCAGTGTCGCATATGGTGAAAAAAGACGCGCTGCCGAAATGTCCGTAGATAGCGGCCTTAAGGCCTTCCCTGCTTTGTGTCGGTACGCATATTTTCATGACTTTTCTCCTTTATTCGTTGTTTCCTTTGCGTTGCGAAGGCGGCAGTCCGGGCAGCGGGTACCGTCTTCAGGCGAACGGCGTCCGCAGCGCAGGCCTCTGCCTCCGCGGCATCGCACCGCCACCTTGCCTCCGTCTATCAGAAGGGGGCGTCCTTCGCACAGGCAGCGCGCGGCCTTGCCGCGCGCGGAGCGCAGTATGTTGCCGAAGGTCTGGCGCGACACTTTCATCGCGGCCGCCGCCTCCTTCTGTTCCATCATCCGCAGGTCGGCGAGGCGCAGCGCCTCGAACTCGTCCAGCGACATGAGAACCGTTTTCGCGTCTTCCCTGCCGGGCCCTTCCGGGGCGAAACGGCATGCCCTGGGAGGCTCTCCGATGCGTCTGC
>CAYPTM010000479.1:0-1828 GCA_964413345.1 uncultured Elusimicrobiales bacterium | reverse complement strand
CGATGCTCAGATGGACGAACGCTCGGGTATGCCGATGCTCCCCCAATGGAGGCCGGCCCGATCGTGGCCGTGGATAGCCTTTCAGACGCCAATGAACCGTAAGTTTCGTTGGGGCGCCTTGGAAACCGGCTTCGAGTTCGTTGCTCTGAAAACAGTTCATCTGCCGTGACGCCAAGAGCGACGGTCAATGCCTCTTGAACCCGAGGATCCGAAGGTAGGGTCTTGCCACTCAGATACTTGGCAATCGCAGTGTGGCTTACTCGGCATTGTCTCGCCAGCTCAGACTGGGAAATCTCCAGCTCGCTCATGCGATCAGTCACGATACGCATGAACTTCGGGTATCGAACGTAGGCGTAGCGTGCATCTTTGTCGGCTTCATACTCAACCTCGTCGGCAGAGGCATCTCCTTCGACATCGAGTGCCGACGCCGGAATTCTGAGGATTTTGGCCAACGCACTAATGATGTCCCGACTGGCGGTTTTTGCTTTTCCGTCGGCGTAATCGCGCACTCGCTTTGGGTGGATCTCGATGTAGTCAGCAATCTCATCGACGGACACCCCGACTTCTTTCATCTTGGCGGTAACGACACGACCAAACCCGGGGTAAGGCACACCGGCCTCAGTCGGCTGTTTGTGCTGATCGTCCATTTAGACACTCTCCGGTATTAAGTAAGTAACTGTTGTGCAACCAGAATCCAAGAAGGTTGCTGGTTGCATCCAGCGGTTGTAGCATTCGGTTTCACTGCATCTTAGTTTGAAACCGTTAAACATGTCAACAAGAGTTTCAAAACGTCCATCCATCCTATTGAGAGAGCTCGTCAGGCGTACTGGCGGGTTTTCGGCGCTGGGGAGAAATTTAGGCGTCTCTGCCTGGGCTGTGCAGAAGTGGCATCGCCGAGGAATCGTACCGCCGGAACGGGTCGCTACGATCTGCGCGCTCGCCGAACTTCACGGCCTGGATATCCGTCCTTGGCAGCTGCGCCCGGATGTGTTCCCGCCATCCATGTTTTCTCGACCTAGCTAATGCTTCCTCCGGTCGGGCGCGCGGTTTTCTCCTTCCTGCCGTCCGAACTTCTGGGGGCCGTGTCATTTGATGCGGCCCCCAATCTTTTTCAGAAGGAGCCACCGGAGGATCACATAATGAAAACAGAGATCGCCAAGGCACTGACTCCGCTGTTGTCGCGGGTCCGTACCGATGTACGCGGAGTTAAAAATCTCGGCGGCAAGCCCTACAAGGAAAACCGCCAACTCGACCTCAACGCACTGACCCACCATGCCAACGGTGGCCCGGCCTACGGCGCCTATCCAATCCGCCCAGGTGAATCGGTGTGCATGATGGCGCTGTTCGACCTCGATTCGCACAAGGGCGAGACGCCCTGGGAACGCATGGCCGAGGTCGCCCTCGACCTCTGCAACGAACTCGACCAGTTGGGCATCGTACCCCACCCCTGGCGTTCCAGCGGGGGCATGGGAATCCATCTGCTGATGACTTGGGCGACCCCTCAGGATGCCCACAGCGTCCGCCAACTGCTCAAGGATGTGCTGGTCCGGCTTGGCTTCAAGGACGGTGCCGGCGGTGTCGCCAAGGGTGAGATCGAAATCTTCCCGAAGCAGGACCGTGTCAATCCCGGCCAGTACGGCAGTTACTTCTTCCTGCCGGCCGCTTTCGAGTCGGTACCGCTGGATGATTTCACCTTCGAACCGCTGGGCAAGGAAGCCATCCCCAATTACGTCTGGAGCGACTCGGCGGGTGTGCCGTTCGCAGCGCTCACCGAAAGCGCCGTCCAGCATTGCAACATCGGCGTTGATCTGGACGAGGTGGCAGGTGC
>CAYPTM010000478.1:1219-1847 GCA_964413345.1 uncultured Elusimicrobiales bacterium | reverse complement strand
GCAGTCGATAGTCTCTCCGCCGTCTTCCCCCTGCCCTTCGGCCGGGAAGGCTTTCAGGCCCATGTAGCGTCCCACGCCGTAATCCTCGTGCACGACGAAATCCCCGGCTTTCAGGTCCTTGAACCTTATGCGCCGGGAGTTCGACCGGTCGAATTTGCGTATCAGCCGGGAGGAGGAGTACTTCCTGTTCAAAAGTTCGCCCGACGCTATCACCGTGAGGCGCGTGTCCTTGTGGATGAAGCCTTCGTTCATCCTGCCCACGGCCAGTTCGCAGAAGCTGGAGGCCCGCGTGTCCGAGAGGAGCTCCTCCAGGCGCTCCTGCTCGCCGCGGTTTATGCAGGCGATGACTACGCGGTGCCCGGCGGCGCGCAGCCTGCGCGCCTCGTCCGCGAAGGACTGGAGCCCCGTCTGGAAGCTTATGTTGGAAACCGCGCCGAAACTGTTCCCGTCCTGCATGGGGAATACCGAGGAAATCTCCGCCCTGTCGGGTGGAACGAGTGCCAGCCACGGAGGCGTCTGTTCGTCCGCCGTCACTTTTGGCGGGGAGACAAGGTAGCGGAACGAGTCCCCCAGCCATTTAGCGAGCGGCGTTTTCCCGGCATCAGTTTTTGCCGGCAGTATGAAAAGG
>CAYPTM010000478.1:0-1209 GCA_964413345.1 uncultured Elusimicrobiales bacterium | reverse complement strand
CCCGGGCTTCCTGCGTTTCTATGTCGAAGACGCGTATGGATTCGGCCCTGTTACCGGAAAAATACATTCTGACGGGACGTTCCGGGTCCGCCGTGAAGATGTCCACCACAGAACCGCGGACCGCGTACTCGCAGACGCTTTCAACGAACTCGGCCCGCTGATAGCCGTGGCGGTCCAGATATCGCAGAAGGTCCGCGCGGGGGATATCTTCGCCTGCTTCTATGGAAAATGCGGAGGAGGCCACTTCCGCCTCGTCCGCGAGTTCGAAGGCCAGGTTTTCCGCTGTAATGGCGGCGCAGATGCGGGCCGCGCCGCCGCGCCTCTTCTGTTCCGCTATGTGGAACAGGGCGGCGGAGCGGGCGCTTTCGTCGCTTCCGATGAAGAAAGTGGAAAGGGGGAATTTTTCCCCGGTCAGGGCATGCAGTGATTTGAGCGCGTCAAGGAAATCCGCCGCCTCCTCCTCGTCTTCGGTGACGAAAGCGGCGTTTAGCCCTTCCCCCAGCAGGCGCAGAAGGGTGTAATACGCTTTTGAGGAGGCGTTTGGAAGACCGTGAACCGGTTTGAGGAGCGCGGCTGGCATGATTGTATTCCGGGAGGGGCGGCTACTTGGCCGCGCCGTGTTCGATGTCGCAGTATTCTTTCGGTTCCGTGCCTTTTATGAAGGCTTCCCGGAAGCGTTTCTTGCAGGAAGGCAGGGCAATCTTGCCGCTTTCCGGGTCTATGGTGACGAAAACTATGTTGTCCGGGATGGGGAATTCCCGGACCGGCTGGTCCTTCAGCACTTCCGCCATGATGGCGGTCCACCAAGGAACCACTGTGCCGCCGCCTGTCCAGTCCTTGCTGCTCAGTGTCGCGAAATCGTCGTAGCCCATCCACGCTCCGGCTATCACGTCCGGCGTGGCGCCCAGGAACCACATATCGCGGTGGTCCTGCGAGGTTCCGGTCTTGCCGGCCAGGGGGCGCTTGAGCTCTCCGGCGCGCGCGCCCGTGCCCCGGTCCACCACGCCGCGCATCATGTTGGTCATGATATAGGACTGCTGCGGGGAGAAGGCTTCCATTTCGGCCGGGATATGCTCTTCCAGCACGCGGCCCTGCTGGTCCTCCACGCGAACCACGGCGAACTGCTCCACCTGAATGCCGCCGTTGATGAAGGTGCCTATGGCGTTGACCATTTCCTCCAGTGACATCAAGCTGTTGTAGGCATCATTC
>CAYPTM010000477.1:0-1855 GCA_964413345.1 uncultured Elusimicrobiales bacterium | reverse complement strand
CGAGGTATTCGTGACCGACGACGGCGCGGAGACGGACCTCGACCTGGGCTACTACGAGCGTTTCCTTGACGTGAACATGACCCGCGCCAACAACATAACGGCCGGCTCAATTTACCAGTCCGTCATCGCGCGCGAGCGCAACGGCGAGTACCTGGGCTCCACGGTGCAGGTCATCCCGCACGTGACCAACGCCATAAAGGACCGCCTCAAGACCATCGGGAAAGACTTCGACGTGACCATCGTCGAGATAGGCGGCACGGTGGGCGACATCGAGAGCCTGCCCTTCCTGGAAGCCGCCCGCCAGATGAAGCAGGACTGCGGCCCGCAGAACGTGATAAGCATACACGTCACGCTGGTCCCCTACATTGAAAGCGCTCACGAACTGAAGACCAAGCCGACGCAGCACTCCGTCAACAAACTGCGCGAGATTGGCGTGGACCCGAACATAATAATCTGCCGTAGCTCCTACCCGCTCGACGCCGACATAAAGGCCAAGATAGCCCTCTTCTGCAGCGTCCCGAAGGAAGCCGTGCTGGAGGCCATAGACGCCCCCTCCATCTACAAGGTGCCGGAAGCCCTGCACGACCAGGGCGTAAACGAGCAGGTGCTGATGCTGCTCGGCATAAGGGCCAAAAGGCACGACGTGGGCAAGTGGTACAACTTCACCGCCAAAATGGACAAGCTGGAAAAATCCGTCACCGTGGCGGTGGCCGGCAAATACGTGAAGCTGAAAGACGCCTACAAATCCATCGGCGAGGCTCTGCTGCACGGCGGCATAGCCAACAACGCCAGGGTCAAGATAGACTACGTGGACGTGGAGGAACCGGGCTTCGAGGAACGCCTTCTGGCGGCGGACGGGGTGCTGGTGCCCGGCGGCTTCGGCGACCGCGGCATAGAGGGCAAGATAAAGGCCGTTTCAGTGGCCCGCAAGAACAACAAGCCCTTTTTCGGCATCTGCCTGGGAATGCAGTGCGCGGTCATAGAATCGGCGCGCGGGCTGCTCGGCCTGGCGGCGGCCAACTCGGCGGAGTTCAATCCCAAAACGCCCCATCCCGTCATAGACATCATCGAGGAGCAGAAGAAAATCAAGGAAAAAGGCGGCACCATGCGCCTCGGCAAGTACACCATGGAAATAGCCCCCGGCAGCCTTGTGGCCAAGGCCTATGGCGCCACGGAGGCGGACGAACGCCACCGCCACCGCTACGAGCTTAATCCGAAATACATAAAGCCGCTTGAAAAGGCCGGACTCAAAGTCGTGGGTTACAACAAGGGCAAGAAGCTGGCCGAAGCGGTGGAGCTGGGAGGCCACCCGTGGTTCGTGGGCGTGCAGTGCCACCCTGAATTCAAATCCCGCCCCGCGCATCCGCATCCGCTGTTCTCCTCTTTCATCTCCGCCTGCGTAAAGGCGGCGGAGGGAAGGAAATGAAACCGGCGAAACAACGCACCATAACAGTGGGCGGCGTAGCCATCGGCAACGAGCTGCCGGTGACGTTCATCGCCGGCCCCTGCGTGATAGAAAGCGAAAAGCTTTATAAGGAAACCGCGCGCGCGCTCAAAAAACAGTTCACGAAACTTGGCGCGAAGCTCATACTGAAGGCCTCCTTCGACAAGGCGAACCGCACTTCCATCAAGGGGTTCCGCGGCGTGGGAATGGAGGACGGCCTGCGCATACTGGCCGAGGTGAAGGACGAGCTTGGCCTCCCCATAGTCGTGGATGTGCACGACCCTTCACAGGCGCAGCCCGTGGCTGAAGTGGCCGACATGCTTCAGGTTCCCGCATTCCTCTGCCGCCAGACGGACCTGCTGCTGGCCTGCGGACGGGCGGGGAAGCCGGTCAACGTTAAGAAGGGCCAGT
>CAYPTM010000476.1:0-1870 GCA_964413345.1 uncultured Elusimicrobiales bacterium | reverse complement strand
GTCTTGTGCCCAACGGCCGGACTGGCTTCAGGACCCGTGCAGCGGGCTTGACCGCGACGCCGTCCTCTGCGGCATGGGCAGCAGCGAAATCAAGCCCGAGGAAGAAATAACCTCGGCTATTGCCGTCGCTTTCGCCATAAAGGACATCTCAAGCATTCTTTCGCTGAAGGTTTCCCAGCTTTCAAAGAATTACGCGGAAAAGACCCTGTCCGAAGGCGGAATTGCCGAAAGCGCCACCAAGAACACCATGAAATCCCCGCTCGGGTTCGCCCTGTTCAAGAACTATGCGTCCAGCGACGCGGCCCAGACACTGACCATGCTGAGCGTGGAAGTGGACGAGATTTCCGCCCCGGATTTCGCCATGTTCTGGCAGACCTACACGGACAGCAGGAAGAAAGAACTCTATGCCCGCGTGCTGGTGCCGCTGGCTTCGGTCAGGTATCTCCAGTTTGTTGCCGATTACGGCGGGAACGAGGCGGAAATACTTGGCAGGCTCATAACGGGGGAGGCTTCCGGAGGAAGGGACGGACGCGGACGCATGGACAGGCTGCACCGGCTTTCCGGGCAGCTTGAGAAGCTGCGGGCCGATATGAAAAGCGAGACAGCCAGGCTCCGGGAACTGCTGGGCGGAAATGGGAGTGTCTGGCCGCAGAGGGGCTGGAAGCTGTATTCCAGGAATCTCGGACGGGGCGCGCGCGCCGAGAATGAGCTTGTGCTTCAGAGCATGGACGGAAAAACGGCCTGGGTCGAGCATCAGCCGACCGGCGGGGCCAGCCTGCTGTCGCAGGGCAGGGAAAGACGATTCGTGTACAACCGCTCCGGCGGTAACTGGCGGGAAAGGGAGGCGGAATGAAAGTCGGCAAAGGCTGTATCTCGGTTTCGGCCGCGGCTGTGGCGATGCTGTGCGGCTGTTCTTCAATGAACATGCAGTTTTCAGGGACGGAAAAGGAAGTCTCAAAGCGAAAGATGGAAGACCTGCGCGGCGCGGTGGAAATGTACGAAAACAAGACGCACTCATATCCAACCGACCTCAACCAGCTGGTCAACGGACCGCAGGGGTTCGAGGGGAAATGGGACGCGCTCGCCAAGCCGAAGGATATCGTGGACCCGTGGGGCTCGGTCTACCGCATAGAAGTCCTGCCGCGTGACAAGGCCATGCTGTCCGGGGTGGACTTCCAGCTGCGCAGCCTTGGGCCGGACAAGAAGGAAGGCACGCAGGACGATATCGTTTTCCCGATACCGCCCAATCTGCCGGACAAATACGAGCTTATCGAGGGGAAGGAAACAGGGAAGTAAAATCGGTTTCCAGAGCCTGCTCCCGCCCTTCCATGAAGGCGCGGGAGCATTTTTTTGTGTCGAATTCCAGAATCCTCAGGCCTATGTCCTTTTTGGGGACGGCGCGAAAGAGTTGCGGAGGCGAAGGCATTCTGTTCAGCGTCGCCAGGCCCTCCTCCATAACCCTTCCCATGCTGGCCCTTGCCTGCCGCTCGAATTCGTCCCGCAGGCTGAGGGCCGAGCCATCCCTGAAAGGCGGCAGTGAAAGGTCCACGCACAGTACCGCGTCCAGTCCGGAGAACAGCGAAAAATCTATCGGTTCCGGCCCGCGCACGCCGCCATCCAGAAGAGTCAGCTTTTTCCCGTCCTCGTCCACCTTCACGGGAGGGAACACGTAGGGTATCGCGCAGGAGGCCAGCAGGCCGTCCAGAAGGGGCAGTTTCGCGGCGGTACCCTTCTCATAGCGGGTATAGTGCGGCCGGGCCATTTCCGAGGCGAAGGCTACGCTTATGAAAGGCCTGTCTCCGTCATATTCCTGAGCCGATTTGCCCAGAAACGACTTTAGCAGTCCCCGGAGCGGAGTTATTGAATATAG
>CAYPTM010000475.1:0-1870 GCA_964413345.1 uncultured Elusimicrobiales bacterium | reverse complement strand
ATGGCCATTTCGCCTGACGGGTGGTAGCGGGTGAAATCCTGCGTAAGCTCCACCCCCGCGTATATCTTCGCGGCGGACATGGCGTCCTTTATCGCCAGGTAATCCTCCGGGCCTATTTTCCTGCGCACGACAAAATAGTTCTGGGCCGAGTTCCATTTCTGGTCCAGCTCCTTTTTGTCCATGCCCAGCCTGGAGGCGACTATGGAGAGAATTGCGTTCCTGTTCTTCTCGCCCGCGTCTTTCTTGAGTACCGCGCAGGTGAACGTGGGGAGGGATTCGGACAGTATGGTTCCGTTGCGGTCGAAAATCCTGCCGCGCAGTTTGACGCCGGTCAGTGTGCCGGTGGCGCGCTTGTCTGCCCGGACGGCCATTTCCTCATGCCTTATGGTCTGCAGATAGAACAGCCGCATGAATATGGGCGCGAAAAAAATCAGGCACACTACGCCTGCCATGTCCATGCGGCCCTTGATGCGTCCGGCTGCCATTTGTCTGTGTTCCGCCTATCTGTCCGCGCTGTCCCGCGTGAAAAGACGCGCAAGCCAGCCGTGCTGTGAGGTGCGCTGTGGAACGGAGTCCTCAAGCGTGAATACGCGTTCCGGTCCCGGAATGGACATCGCGAGGCGGCGTTCCGCCTCGGTCTGCAGGTAAGCCGGGCTCTTCAGTTCCTGCACCCGGAACCGCAGATGTTCATTGCGGGCTTTCACTATGGCGATCCTGCCGTGGGCCTGCGTTATGCGCGCGGCCGTGGCTGTCGCCTGCACCCTCTCGAATACCAGTGTTAACGCGAAGACCCCCCCCGCGATAACCCAGCACAAAGCTTCTTTCTGTCCCATTTAAATGCTCTTTACTGCCTGAATTTGTTCTTGCTTGGCTGCGGTGCGTCCGTTTTGCGTATCGCCCGCAGTTTCGCGCTCCTGGAGCGCGGATTCGCCGCCATTTCCTCTTCCGACGGCAGCTGCGGCTTCCGAAAAAGCAGCTGCCAGCCCCCCCGGGCCTGCAGCTCAAGGAAAAACCGCTTCACTATTCTGTCTTCCAACGAATGGAAGGAGATGGCGCACAGCACGCCTTCCGGCGCGGTGACGGCCGCCATTCCCTCAAGTCCTTTCCTGACCGTGTCCAGTTCCGCGTTGACGCATATCCTCAACGCCTGGAAAATCCTCGTGGCCGGGTGCACCCGGCTGTGCCTCATCCGCGGCACCGCCCGCTCCACCACCTCGCGCAATTGCGCTGTGGTCTTTATCGGCGCGCGCTGCCGTGCGGCCGCTATGGCCATGGCCGCGCGCCGTGAAAAACGTTCTTCCCCGTATTCCCAGAATATCCGGGACAGTTCTTCCACTGGCCAGGTGTTGACTATCTCTTCGGCCGTCAGACCGGTTTCGGGGCCGAACCTCATGTCCAGAGGCCCCTCGGCCATCAGCGAAAAACCCCGCGAGGCGCTGTCAAGCTGGAGCGAAGAAACGCCGAAGTCAAAAAGCGCGCCGTCCACTCCCGCCACGCCCCGCTCGGCTAGTCTTGCCGCCGCGTTGGCGTAGCTTTCGCGGATAAGTTCCGCTCTGCCCGCAAAATTGGCCATCGAGGCGCGCCATATTTCCGCGGCCTGCGGGTCCACTTCGAAAGCGTAAAGCTTGCCCCTGTCCGAGAGCCGCGCCGCTATTTCCGCGCTGTGCCCGCCGAGGCCGGCCGTCGCGTCCACATAGATGCCGTCCGGCTTGACGCCGAGGGCCGCGAGCGTTTCCGCCGGCATTACCGGCTTGTGGACCGGGACCGTGGTCATAAATCGAATATCCTCGCGAAGCGCTCCGCGTTCGGGGCTATGTGCTTTTTGGAGTAAGCGTCCCAGGCCGCGGCGTCCCACAGTTCCGCCTTGTTG
>CAYPTM010000474.1:0-1880 GCA_964413345.1 uncultured Elusimicrobiales bacterium | reverse complement strand
GCGCGGATTTTGAGGATTGGCTTTAAGTTTGCCGACGGGAATATATTCCGGCTTAAGCATATATCCCTCCGGCGAAAGGATTGCGCCCTCTCGTCAGGTCCACGGGCATACGGCTGAGGGTACGCCACTGCACAGTCGGCTGCTCGCATGCTATTTCCCGCTTCGGGCGCAAAAGAGAGGCGGCGACCGTCCGGGCCAGTTCATCGTGTATGTGTGTGCCCGCGCTACCGCCATAAAACGGAGCCCCGCCCGGTGCGTGCGGGCAGGGCCGTGTCTTTGGTGTCGAGTCAAAGACTATATTGGAATTCTGTTTCGCTGCAAAAAGAAATCGAGTCGCCGACATGAATTGCCTCCATGCCTTTGACTCGACACCTATAGTTTACCGCTCCGCTTTCCGCTTGTCACGCACTAAACTTCGGCTCTACTTTTGCAAGCGGCTTTCCCGTCGTAAAACATACGCATTCAACTTGTTTCTGCGGAGCAACTCATAAACCACCTTCGCCGATTTAAGATGCATTTTGAATGCGGCCTCTTTCGGCGCGAGTCCGCGACGCAACAGTTGCAATATTTTTGCATTGCGTTTTGGATATCTAATCATGACCGCTGCCCCGGGAAATCGTTAAACAGCATCGGATTGTCGTTTTCCTGTTTATGCTTCGCCGCCAGTTCTATCGCGGTCATGTGCAACGCCTCCCAATGCTCCAGCTCTTTCGTAAACTGGCGCATCGTGGCGTTGCTGGCCCGGCACGCTATCCAGACCGCGTTGAGCCGGCTCTCGCAATCGCATATCGCTTTGAACAGCTTGCCTTCTTTCGTCTCCGCGATTTTATACGCGCCCGGTATCCATGCCTTGGAAATCCGCTCTATCGCAGCCGTCACCAGCTTCCTGCGCTCTATTTCCATAGCGGACACCCCGTTTTGGCGAATTGGCGAGCCTTTTTCGCGTTTTGGCGAACGCTTTTGTATTGGTAAAATGCCGGTTTTCGCCAAAATCGCCATGAATTCCGGAAACTTTTCTGATATAGGTTCTGAAACCCCTTTATAGAAACTTTTCGGATTTTTTTGGCGATTTGGCGAACAATATATATTACTCGCGTGCGTAGGAGCGGGTTTTCGCCAAAACTCCTGTTTTTCGTTTTGGCGATTTTGGCGACTTTGGCGAAAATCACGCGCTGCTGTATATATTCCGCCTGCGCGCGAGTTATTTCATTGCCCTGAACCGTAACGGTTATCTTAATTGTCATACCAGCTCCCGTACTGCTTCGGCTGCATATCCGGCTTGAGCTGAATCCCGGACCACACATACTTGTCCACATACACGCCCGCCGTGGCGCGCTTCTTGGCCAGCCCCTGCCGCTCAAGGTAATCGGACATCTGGTTGCGGCTGATGCCCTTGTAGCCGTTCTCCCGCGCCCACGACTGCGCGGCGGAAGATAGCTTCCCCGCAAGTTCCTCTGCGTTTGGCGACAGCTCGCAACACTCGGCGATAAACGCGCCCATGAGGTCGGATTTCTCGCGGTATTCGTCCAGCGCGCGTTCCATGACGGCGGGGGTGCCCAAGCCGTCTTTGTGCCACAGCCGGAAGCCTTCCACCATCCACGCCAGTATCCCTTCGGCCTCCGCCATCAGCTTCTCGTCCAGATGCTTGTCCACCGCGTCCGGGCCGAAATACGCGTTGAACGGTATCAGCCGGATGCGCGACCAGATGCCTTGGTCGGTGCCGCTTATGTTCGGCTTATAATTCGTGGACAGCCAGATTTTGAACTCGGGGACATATTCAAACGGTTTGTGATACAGAAACCGCGCGCTGATAGGCTCGCCGCCGGTCATCGCCTTTATCTGCGCTTCCGCCAGCTTCTGGCCTTTCTCGCCTTCCGACG
>CAYPTM010000473.1:0-1900 GCA_964413345.1 uncultured Elusimicrobiales bacterium | reverse complement strand
CTGTCTTTCCGCAAGCCGGAGGGCAAGTTCGGAGGCGCGGCGGCCGGCCTGGAGCTGGCTTACTTTCGCGTCAATCGCCCCGCCGGTATAGAGCGGGACCTGTATGCTGGCCGTAAAATCCCATCTTATGCCGGAAAGGGAATCCGGCCTCTTGGCGTAATAGTTGCCGTCCAGCGCCAGGGTCGGCCAGCGCATGCGGCGCTGTATGTCTTCCTGAAGTATCTGCGCTGCTATGTTTTTCCGCAGCGCGGTTATGTCCGGCCGGGAAGGAAGGCGGGCCAGAAAGTCATCCAGCGGGGGGGCGGGCGGCCGCGTTACCGGTAGCGGGGAGAGGTCGGTTTCCAGTCCGGTCAGAAACTTCAGCGCGTACTGCGCGACGCGCTCCTGCCCCAGCGCATCCTGCAACTGGGATTCGTCCTGCGCCAGCTGTGATTCCGCGGCAATCACCTCGCTCTTGCGCGAGCGGCCTATGCGTTCCCGGGAGAGAAGCTCCTTTATGCGGTTCTGCGTTATGGCAAGCTGCGCCTGCCTGACCACAATCTGCTTCTGCTGCACCAGCAGGTCCAGGTAGGCGTTTGCCACGTTCATGAAGAGGCTTTGCCTAGCCCGAGCCAGATTCAGGCGGGCCGCGTCGGTCTGTTCCCCGGCCGAGCGGGCGTTGAGGTAGTCCCTCATGCCGCTGTAGGCTTCATAATGCCCGTTGACGTAGAGGTTGGTCTTGTTCGCTGGGTTGGAACCGGACTTGCCAGTGTCCTGCCAGAATTGGGAGCCGTTTAGGGAGGCCGTGGGGCGGAAATCGGACCGTATCAGGCGTTCCGCCGCTTCCAGCGCGGCTATGCCTTCTCCCTGCTGGGCCAGCGTTTCGCTTTTCGCCAGAGAGAGTGTGAATGCCTCGTCCATGCCGATCTGCCGCATGGTAGAGGTTGAATATTCCTGCGCCAGGGCGGGGGCCGCAAACAGCGCCGCCGACAGGCCTATCAGGGACAGTGTCCTCATTTCTTTCCTCCGTTGCCGTACAGATATACCCCAAGCACTTTGTCAGCCATTTCTTTTTTTGAAAGGTTTTTGCCGGTTACCCGGGAATAAGTAACCGTGCTGCGGCAGAGGCCGAACAGGGCCGCCGCCTGGTAAACTGAATCAGTAATGCTGACAAGGCCGTCATCGCCGCACATCTTAAGTATGGCGGCTATGGTCTCCATGTTGCGCGCTATCTTGGGCTTCACCTGCGCGAAATGCCTGCCGCCGCAGCCGGGAGGGGGGGAACCCGCCTGCGAGGAGTCCATGTCCCTGCGCCGGCAAGAGTGGTCGGTCAGCGTCCCTATGAGGGCTCGCAGCAGATCCTCACCGTGCAGGCCGGAATCCCTTACCTTCGCGAGGGATTCATAAAGCATCTCCGTCATGTGGCCGTGGGCGGCCGCGAAGAGGGCTTCCTTTCCCGGATAATAAAGAAAAAGCGTGCCTTTGGCGACGCCGGCCTCGCGGGCTATGTCGTCCATGGTCACGGACGCGCCCCCGCCGTCGGTCAGCAGGCGCACCGTCGCGGCCAGTATGGCCCTGTTTTTTTCGTCCTGCTTCTGTTTTATGTTCATGGTTTTTAAAAAGTGAAAAATGACTGACTGGTTAGTCATTATTCTATCAGTTAGTTTCAGGGCTCCGCAAGGCCGGCACAAAGGCAAGGTGCAGTTTGTTCGCTGGCGGCAAAATGCCGCATGCGGGACAGATAAGGAGGGCATGGGTCGCCGCGCGCAACGGCGTATGCCGAGTTATCTGCCGGACAGGGCGTAATGGCACTGTTGCTTTGTCGGCCGATGTATGAAAATAGGTCATATATTGCTTATTTGAATATATCGGCGGTTAATGTAACAGTGGTATCCGGTTGTCCCGCTTCCGCGGGGGAATT
>CAYPTM010000472.1:0-1900 GCA_964413345.1 uncultured Elusimicrobiales bacterium | reverse complement strand
ATGATGGCCACGGTCTGGTCCTTCGCGACCTTGTCGCCTTCGGTGAGAACGTTTGTGCGGAGCTTGCCCGACACGCGGGGGAACAGCACCGCCTCGTCTTTGGCCTTTACCGAGCCGACTATCATGAATTCCTCTTCAAGCACGCGCGGTTTGGCTATGTCGGCCTGCACCATGAAGCGGTCTTTTTCAAGGGCGTCCAGTTCGGCCTGCCTGTTTTTCTTGCAGCCGGAAAGCATCATGGTACCGCCCAAAGCGATTGCCACCAGCGAGAGTATCGTTATCTTTTTCATAAGAGTTCCTTTGTCAGTTTTCTTACTGCCCCGTCGCCCACTTGAGCCGCGCCATCGCGACGAACGCGTCCCGTAAAGCCGTCACATACTGCAACTGCGCCTTGTTGAGCGCCTGTGAGGAGTCCTTCATGTCCAGCAGGCCCGACAGGCCGTTCTTGAATCTGATTTCCACCGCGTGAAGAGCCTGTCTTGCCGATTCCGTCGCGCCCTTCTGCGCGTTTACCCGTTCGGTGGCTTCCTTCAGGTCCAGCCAGTATTCCTTTACCTGCATGCGCACCAGGCGGCGGGTGTCCTCGTATATGTTTCTGTACTGCTCAAGCTGGTAGCGGGACTGCTTGATGCGCGATATGCTAGAACCGCCGGTGAAAAGGTTGATTGACATGGTAACGCCGGCGGAAGTTTTCCAGCCTCCGGTTGTCGGCCCGGAGGTTCGGTTGCCGGTGCCGGCGTACTGCTGGTTGGCGAAACCGTAGAACGTGGGGTAAAACTCGCTCTTGTAGAGGTTCATCTGCTGTTCCATGTTCTCTACGTTGTAGCGGGCTATGTTCACTTCCGACCGTTTTGCCATCGCCTGCGCGTACAGTTCTTCAATGTTCGGCAGGTTGATTATGTCAGGCACTGCGTTCTGGTCCAGCAGTATCATGTCTTCCGGGTCCAGGGAGAGTATCCGTTTGAGGCTGAGCAACTGGACCTCGTAGGCGTTCTTCGCGTTTATGACCGCCGGCTGGGCGTTCAGCACTTCGACTTTCTGCTGAAGCACCGTAAGGTCGCTCGAAATGCCTTTGCGGAAGGACTCCATAACCTGATCGAGGTGCTGCTGGGTGAGTTCAAGGTTGAATTCCTGAATGCCGACAGTCATGGAGGCCAGTATGATGTCGTAACAGGTCACGCGCGTCTGCCGGGCCACTTCCATGCGGGTCTGCTGAAGCTGCTCGGCGGTTGATTTGGCCAGTATGCTGGCTATATTTATGCCGGTTCTGACCTTGCCGCCCGCCCACAGGACCTGATTGACCTGCGCCCCCAGCGCGTAGCTGTTGTCTTTCGTGGAGCTGGTCAGATAGCCGGGGACGTAGAAATTCCTGGCGTACTGGCCGCTGACGTCCAGCGAGGGGTAGACATTACCCCAGTATTCGCTGACCTTGGCGTCGTATATCTGCGACGCTTTTTCCGCGTTTTTCACGGTTATGCTGTCCTTCAGGGCTATCTGGACCGCATCCTCGGTGGTTATCACCCTCGGCGCTTTTTCCTGCGCCGCAAGGGGCGCCGCCGAAAGCAGACCGGCTATTATCAATAAGGTTTTCATTTCCTGTTTCCTTTTCTGGAGTCCGACGCTGCCGCTTTTACGCCCCGCACTATGGTGTGAGCCATCCTGCGGGGGAGATCCTTGTCTAGGCCTGCCACGCCTATCTTGGGCGATGACATGATGAAAGCCAGATGTCCGAAAACTGCTTCAATGAGATGGGCCAGGTCGTCGCTGGCCTCGGGGGGGATTTCTCCCTTGAGCTGCGCCTTCACCAGCGCGCCGTGCAACATGCTGTGATGCGAGCGCATCATGTCGTCCAAAGTCCGGGCTATCTTCTCGTTTTCCGCCGCGGCTATCATTATTCTCA
>CAYPTM010000471.1:0-1903 GCA_964413345.1 uncultured Elusimicrobiales bacterium | reverse complement strand
GGGTGTGGGTCCTTATAGGACTCCTGCTGCTCATTTCCATCCTCGTGCCCGCGTGGTACATGGTTGGGATGGAGGAGAACACCCGGCGCTACCTCATGGCGATGAACCTGGTCAACATGCCTTTCCAGGTCATAGCCACGCTCATTTTCGTCGGCCTGCTTTACCTTATGCAGTTCGGCGGCTTCTCCTCCCTGCGCAAGCGCAGCATAAAGACCAACGCGGTCAAGGTGCTGTTTTCTGACGTCATCGGACTGGGGGAGGCCAAGCGCGAGGCATGGGAAACCGTGCAGCTCATAAAGGACAGGACCCGCCTCAAGGCCATCGGAGGGAAGATACTCCGCGGAGTGCTCATGGTGGGTCCTCCCGGCTGCGGCAAGACCATGCTGGCCAAGGCCATAGCCACGGAGGCGGGTGTTCCTTTCCTCTCCTGTTCCGGGTCGGAATTCGTGGAGGTTTTCGTGGGGGTGGGCGCCTCCCGCATGAGACGGCTGTTCAGCCAGGCCCGGGCATACGCGAGAGCCTACGGCGCCTGCATAATCTTCATAGACGAGCTGGAAGTGATAGGCCGCCACAGGATTCTGCATGACGCCTTCGGCGGCGGCGCCGAGACCAACAGCACGCAGAACCAGCTGCTGGTGGAAATGGACGGTCTGAACGACTCGGAAGCCAATGTCGTGGTGATAGGTGCCACCAACGCCGGCACCTGCCTGCTGGACCAGGCTCTGCGCCGGCCGGGCCGTTTCGACAGGGAAATTTTAGTTGGCAAGCCCAATCTTGAGGAGCGGGGCAGGCTCTTCGAGCATTATCTCTCCAAGGTTAAGTTTGACCCTGCCATAAGCGTGGACAAGCTGGCCCGCAAGGCCGTTAGCAAGACTCCGGCGGAAATCGAGAATATAGTCAAGGAGGCGGCCCTTATAGCAGCCCGCAAGCGCAAGGAAAAACTGGAGTACAAGGAACTGAGCGAGGCTGTCGAAAGGATAGAACTGGGCATCGAACACCGCCTGGACCTTACTCCTCAGGAGAGGGAGCGCGTTGCCTATCACGAGGTGGGCCATCTGGTGGTTTTGTATCTTACCCACCCGACCAACGACGTCTTCAAGATTTCCATACGCCAGCGCGGCGGCGCCCTGGGGGTGGTTCACTCCGTGCCCCGGGAGGAGCTGTACACTGACGACAGTCCCAGCATTCTGGCGGACATACGCTTCGCTCTGGGCGGTTATGCCGGGGAGCGCCTTAAATACGGCGTGACCAGCAATGGCGTGAGCAGCGATTTTTCGGCCGCGATGCGCATGGCCCGGGCCATGGTATGGCGCTTCGGCATGGGGCCTTCCGGCCTGCTCGGCGATTTGTCCGAGGAAAAAGTGTCCGAGTCCACCCTGTCCGTCCTGAATCAGGACACGCAGAAGATTTTGCAGTCCCAGCTTGCCGACGTTGAGGCGCTGCTCAAGAGGGAATGGCAGCTGGTTGAAGTTCTTGTGAAGGAAGTGCTGTCCAAGGAAGAGTTGGACTTCGACGAGATTACGGACATTTTCACGCGCAACGGCAAGCCGCCCCGGCTGATACCCGGCGGCTCGCTGGCCGAGAACGCGTAAAAGCTGGTTTGGAGGGGTTATGGCAAAGAAATTCCTGGGTCCTATATTTGGACGCAAGGACAAGAGCGGAGAGGATCGCAACCTGTGGTGGCTGCAGGGCGTGTTCCTGGTGCTGTTTCTTGTCGTAGGCGGCATATTCGCCCTGAAGGCGACATATCAGGCCGCTTCGAAGCTTACCGGCGGCAAGGGGGATGCAGACCAGTCCGCCAGCGGGCTTTATAAGGGAGACGCGCGCGCCTCGTCGGGCGGCTTGTTCCAGGGGGAGGAGGAGTCGGACAATTCCTCCATGCCTGCGAGGACAAGCCTTGCCG
>CAYPTM010000470.1:0-1913 GCA_964413345.1 uncultured Elusimicrobiales bacterium | reverse complement strand
CGCATACTCCAGATGGTGGACGGAGCCATTCTGATGGTGGACGCGGTGGACGGCCCCATGCCGCAGACACGCTTCGTTCTCCGCAAGGCGCTGGCCCTCGGCCTCATGCCGATAGTGGTCATCAACAAGATGGACCGCCCCAACATCAACCCGAACGGAGTGCTGGACGCCGTCTTCAACCTTTTCATCGACCTCGGAGCCACGGACCCGCAGCTCGATTTCCCGGTTCTCTACGCCTCAGGCAGGGACGGCTGGGCCTCGCTTGAGCAGACCACATCCGGCAAGGACATCACCCCCCTCTTCGAAACCATAATCAAGCATGTTCCCGCGCCGCTCGCGCAGGTCAACAAGCCGCTCCAGCTCCAGATAACCATGCTGGACCACAGCAACTTCGTGGGCCAGATAGGCATAGGGCGCATAGTCAACGGCACGTTAAGCAAGGGACAAAGCATTCTGCTGGTTAAACCCGGCGGAGAAAGCTTCCCCTGCAAGGCCGTCAAAATAGAGCGGTTTTTCGGCCTCAGCAGGACCGAGGTACAGGATGCCAAGGCGGGAGATATCGTGGCTGTCGCCGGGCTTGATGGAGTCAACGTGGGCGACACGGTCTGCGCCGCCGGCAACCCGCTCCCGCTGGACCCTCTTTCCATAGACGAACCCACCATCTCGATGGAATTCCTGGTAAACGACAGCCCGCTTTCCGGCCGGGAAGGCAAATTCGTCACCAGCCGGCACATAAAAGCCCGGCTGGAGAAAGAAGCCCGCACCAACGTCGGCCTCAAGATGGAAGAGCTTGAAGGCGAAGGGAAATACAAGGTGTCAGGTCGCGGAGAACTGCACCTGACCATCCTTATCGAAACCATGCGGCGCGAGGGTTTCGAGCTGGCCGTTTCAGCCCCGGAAGTCATATATAAAGAGGAAAACGGTAAAATTCTCGAACCGATGGAATACCTCGTTCTGGACATCGAGTCGCAGTATCAGGGCGCGGTGTTCGAAATAGTGGGACAGAGAGGCGCGAAACTGGAAAACATGATAAGCGAAGGTGCAAACCGCCTGCGCCTGGAATACCTCATCCCCTCCCGCTCATTAATAGGCTTCAAGTCAGAATTCCTTACAAGCACGCGCGGCAAGGGCATAATGCACCACAGCTTCCACGGCTACTATCCGAAGGTGAGCATCAATTCCACCCGCCGCAACGGAGTCTTCGTCACCAAGGATCCGGGTGAATCGACCGCTTACGCCATGTACAGCCTGCAGAACGGCGGCGAGATGTTCATAGGCCCCGGCGTGCAGGTTTACGAGGGCATGATAGTCGGGCAGAATTCCCGCGACAACGACCTGGTGGTAAACCCCTGCAAGGCCAAAAAGCTGACCAACATGCGCACGAAGGCCACGGACGAAGCGCTTGTCCTCACGCCGCCGCGCATCATGTCCCTTGAACAAGCCATAGAATACATAGCCCAGGACGAACTGGTCGAAATAACCCCCAAGTCAATCCGGCTCAGAAAGAAAATACTGGAAAAACACCTTCGCCGCCGCTCGGAAAAACCCGAGGCGGAAGAGGAAAGCGACGATTAACAGAAAATGCCCCGGCTCCCGCCGGGGCATTTTTCTTCAGGGAAGCCACACATGAAGATCCTGGATTTCCACGCCCACTGAGGAGCCTTCAACGACAGGATGTTCGGCAAAAACAGACTGTTCACCGCCGCCGGGCTGGATGAGCTTGCCGCAGCCTCCGGGGTATGCGGCATGGCGGTTTCCGCGCTTGAAGGCCTTGCCGGGGCAGGCGGACTTCCGGGGGAACACCCCCTCATGGACGAAACCAAAGCCAACGAGGACCTTCTGAACAGGCTGGCGCCCTATCCTAGACTTATTCCCTTTTTCGCCTGCCAGCCCGGAACAGGGGACGCGGACAA
>CAYPTM010000469.1:0-1914 GCA_964413345.1 uncultured Elusimicrobiales bacterium | reverse complement strand
AAAAAGATGGCGATAAAAACCAGTGACAGCAGTTCGACGATCAGGCGGTACGCAAATCGAGCGCGTACACTGGTCAGACGCTTGGAAATCCAGTCACCAACACTAAAGTGGCCATGCACGACCCATACGGCAGCCGCCCCATAAAACACCAGTGCCCCGTACAGCAGTTCGAGAATCTCGTCGAACCAATGCATCGACATCAGAGGCACAAAGCGCACCACGATATTCATGGTCATGATGATGGTGATCGCCACGAAAAGTGCGATGCAGACCCATTTCAACATCAGGACCAAGACACGGTCACAACGGTTCAGAGCGCAGATTACGGCATGCTTCATTTTTTCCCCCTATTTTCCCCTGAACGGTTTCAAACCGGACCCATCACGTAATTTGGTAGCCATAGCGCAATTTCCGGCACGAAGGCGCAGATGATGGTCACCGCCAGAATAGCCAATATATACGGAAGTGACTCCGCTCCCAGCTTCCAGATTCCCACCCGGGCAAACCCCTCCACCGCCAGCATGCACATCCCGACGGGCGGCGTCAGGTTGCCGATCATGATCAACAGCGTCATCACCACGCCAAAATTCACCATATCCACGCCAAACAGCGGGCAGATCTTCATGAAGATCGGCAGCGTAATCAGAAAGATGGCATTGCCATCCAGGAACATGCCGAGCACCAGAACCACCAGGATGACGATCCACAAAAAGCCGGCTGAAGACGTGCCAAGGCTGGTCAACTGCGTGATCAACGCTTCCGGTACGCGTTCGAAGATCACGAACCAGCCAAAGAAGTTCGCAGCAGCGATGATGAACATCAGGCCGCAGGTTTGCTTGAGCGTATTGAACAGTATTTCCGGCAGGTCGCTGGTCTTCAGATCCTTGTAGTAGTAACCAAGGCCGAGCGCATAGAGTGTCGCGACTACGGCGGCCTCGGTCGGGGTAAAGAAACCGGAGGTGATGCCGCCAATGATGATCACCGGCGCCAACATCGGCAGGAAAGCCGCCTTGAAACTGGCTACGATCTCGCTCGTGTCGGCGCGCGGGTCGCAAGGAAAACCGCGGGGCTTGGCCATGAGCCAGATGGCAACCATCATCGCGACGCTCATCAAAACCCCGGGCAGCGCACCGGCAAGAAACAGGCGCGCAACGGAAATAGACGTGATCGCTCCATACAGCACGAACGGAATCGACGGCGGAATGACTGGCCCGATTGTCGACGACGCGGCGACAATCGCGGCTGAAATGGTGGGTTTGTAGCCGGCATCCACCATGGCCCGATGCTGGATCTGGCCAGGCCCAGCCGCATCGGCTACGGCCGATCCCGACATGCCGGAGAAGATGACGGAGAAGATCACGCTCACCTGCCCCATCCCGCCCCGGATATGTCCCACCAGCGCACGGGCAAAACGGAAGATGCGCTGGGTGGTTCCCCCAGTGTTCATCAGGTTGGCCGCGAGAATGAAGAACGGGATTGCCAGTAAGGTGAAGCTGGTCGTCCCGAAGTACATCCTTTGCGGCAACATTGCCAGGAAGCTCGTTTGCCCTTGGGCGACGAAGAAAACGACGGCCGTCAGTCCGATGGCCACGGCGATAGGCACATCGATGATTAGCAGGAACAGCAGCGCGGAGAAAATTGCAAGAGTCAGCATAGCGAACCTCGGTGGCCGAAAACAAACGCGTGGTACCAGAAGGCAAACATGAAAAAGGCGGAACATCGTTTGGATGCCCCGCCTTTCCTTCAAACCGGCTTACTTGCTGTTTTTCTCCACCAGATCCATGAAGCGCTTGAAGTTGTCAGCGCCAACCCGGGTCTTTACCTTATCCCAGGCCGGGCCCATCGCGGCTTTCCACGGTCCGAGATCCGGACGGGCAATCACGATGCCCTTGGTCGTTTCAAGATCCTTGAGCT
>CAYPTM010000468.1:0-1924 GCA_964413345.1 uncultured Elusimicrobiales bacterium | reverse complement strand
AGGCGGCAGTTGAGCACCACCTGCGCCTCCGCCGGAACCACGTTAGGAAGATTACCCGCGTAGAGCACCGTGGGTGCTACGGTATCCTTCAACTGCGAGAGGAAAAACGGGTCTCCCGACATGACATTGGCGGCCTGCTGAAAAGCGTGCTCGTCCCCGCCCAGCAGCATATCCAGGGTGGCGCGGGCATCCTGCCCCTGCGATTTATAAATGGAACGGAAAAACCCGCGGGTGACGGGGTTTAGACGGGCCGGAGGGGAAAAGGTTTTTATCTTGCGAAGCGCGGTGGCCAGCGTGTATATGGCGTTGTCTGCCGGGGGAGCCGCGGCGTGGCCGGACGCGCCGCGGGCAAGGATACGCACGTCCATATATTGTTTGTCTGCCGCGGACACTATCAGCATAGTCACCGCGCCCTTCGAGTCCCGCACCACGCCGCCGCCGGAATATATCGCGTATCCCTTGCGGATAACGTCCGGATGGGACGAAAGCAGATATCTCACCCCGCCCGCGCCGCCGCCTTCCTCGTCGGCGAGGGCAAGCATGACGACATCTCTCTTCAGCTTCACGCCGCCGCGCTTCAGGGCCGCCATGACGGTCATGGAAATGGCGGTCATGTCCTTGTTATCCGCCGCGCCGCGCCCGTAAAGATAACCGTCCTTTTCCTCCGGCAGGAAAGGCAGGGTTTCCCACTCGCTGAAATCGGCGTCCACAGTGTCCACGTGAGAAACCAGATAGAGAGGATTATCCCTGCTTTCACCGCGGATATAAGCGACCAGGCTGGCTCTCTTTTCGGACGGCTTGTATATGTCCCACTCGATTCTGTCCCTGTTGAGAGCGGAATAGATGTAGCGGGCGGCGTCGGCTTCGTTAGCGTCGGTATAAACGGTCTTTATCGACAACAGGTTGAGGAGATGGGCCTTGGCCTCGGCCTCAAGGGCCGTCCAGTCCGCCTGGGGTTCCTGCGCCCGAGAACCGGGCGCGATCAGCAGAACGGAAAGAAGGAGGAGGGGAATGACTGGATTCCTCATTTCTTGGCGCCTCCGTTTTTCTTTTCGGGGGACAGGTTGAAGACGGCAGTATCGCCTTCGGCGAGCTTATGCCGCGCGGCGAAACCGGAATTCACTTCCAGCACATACATCGCTATCCACTCCACCCTGGCGACGGCCGAATCCGGCGTGCCGGGATAGGAGCGGGAGACTCCAGGGAAAATCTTGCGAATGCGCTTGTCCGCGCCGAGGTAGATTATGTCCAGCTCCAGCCAGGTGTTCTTCATCCAGAAAGTGTGGAATTCTTCCGCCCCGAAAACGAAAAGCATGCCGTGGTCGGCAGGCATTTTCTCGCGGAACATAAGGCCTTTCTGCGTATCCTGCGGAGTCCAGACCACCTCCGCCCTGACGACAGCCTTGCCGGGGAACTTTATCTCGGCCCGCCGGACATACTTATCCCCGGCGCAGAACGCCGGGGAAACCGCCAGGGCGGACAGAAATGCGGCGGACAGCGCTACCCCCTTTAACTGCATCAGTGCCTCTTCTTATGCTTCTTCCCGGGTTTGGAAGCCGAGGATTTGGCTTTCTTGACAGGCTGTTTGTCTTCCTTCGGCTCTTCCTGCGGAACGAAAGTGGTTGTCGAAACTCCCACAGGCTCCTTTATGACAGCTTCGGGCTTTACCGGTCCCTGATTGATGACATGGGTGGCCGAACCGGTTTTTTCAGCCGGACGCTCGTCCTGCTTAAGTACCGCGCCTTTCCGCGACGGCACAGCTGGTTTTGCGGGAGAAACTTTTACGGGCGCGGGAAGGGCCCCGGTGGAAACCCGGACAGGCTCCTCTTCAAGCGGGGCTTCCGGTTTTTTGGCCTGTTCCTCGGCAAGCTGGGTATACTGGCGAATCACTTCCCGGCTCGCGGCCGCCCAGTCCGCGGTGGAG
>CAYPTM010000467.1:0-1929 GCA_964413345.1 uncultured Elusimicrobiales bacterium | reverse complement strand
ACCGGAAGGATTTTCCCTTGGCCCCCTTTGCCTTTGAGATTTTTCCAGGTTTGGTTTTAGTTTTTCGGTAGCCGTCGTCAAATGTTACCAGCACGGGGTTGTCGGGCAGCGGCTCTCCCGTCTTGACCGACCACGCCAGTTCCGTGAACGAGATGAACGTGTACCCGTGCTTCTTGAGATAATCCATGTGCTTCGCGAAGTTTTCGGGCGAAACCCACAATTTTTTATATCTGGAAGAGGCCGGCGCCTTCCCTATGTTGTGATACATCAGCACTGGCAGGCCCTTCACGCCGGACCTCCACCAGTTGAAGCGGGCGGAAAAAGCCGCCGCGACGGCTACTCCGGCAAGTATGGAAAAAATCATTTATCCTCTCCTTGTTCAAGACGCCAAAGCTTGATGTATTTTACGAAAACGTACATGGCCGAGCATGCCGCCCAGGCGAGGCCGGGAATGCCGTCCAGAAAGCCGAGCCTGAGCAAATAGCGCTTGGCGAATTCGAACGGGACCGACAGGAGCCTGAGGGCCGAAAAACGTTTCCCTTCCGCGCGCATCTTCCGCGCCGCGAGGGAGGTGTAGCCGTTGAATTTTGAAAGGTACTCGTCCAGGTCCGGGTAGGAGCGGTGTTCTATGCGTCCATGGAGCTTTCCAACCGGCCCTTTGACTTCTATGCCCTCGTGCACCAGCCCGCCGCCGAAGGAGGATTTCTCCCTCAGGAAAAGCCTGATGTGGCTTTCGGACGCAAGGCCGCTGTGCTTCATCTCCCGGCCGAGGAAAAAGTTTCTGTACGGGATGTCGTAGGCCGCGCAGGAGGGTTCGCCTTCAAGAAGCGTTTTCATCTCCACGCGCAGTTCCGGCGTAAGTATCTCGTCCGGGTCCAGGTGCAGCACCCACTCTTTGGTGGCAAGGGAGAGCGCGTAGCCTTTCTGCCCAGCGAAGGAGTCGAATTCCCTGCTTTCCACGCGGGCGCCCAGCCGGCGCGCCAGTTCCTGCGTTCCGTCCGTGGAGCCGCTGTCCACCAGCACTATCTCGTCCGCGATGCCGCGCACGCTCTCCACGCAGGCGGGCAGGTCCGCCGCCTCGTTTCTGGCTATCAGGACAAGGCTAACCGGCTTTTTCATAAAGCTCCGATATCGTTTTGGCCGCGCGGTCGCAGGAGAAGTGTTTCGCGCACTCCTGCCCTCCCGCGGACAGGGCGGCGGCGAAGGCCGTGTCGTTCAGCGCGCGGCATAGTGCCGCCGCCATTGAAACGGGATTCCCATTCTCGAAAAGGGCGGCGTTTTTTGCGTTTTCCGCAATCTCGAGCGAGGAGGGCGTCTCAGGCGCGCAGACAAGGGTTCCCGCCGCCATCGCTTCAAGCGCGAGCCCGCCGCTGCCCTCGCCCCAGTTGTGTATGCAGAGGGCGTCAAGCGAGGCCATCAGTCCAAGCGGCTCCGGCACATGGGACATGAAATGCATCTGCTGACCCAGCCCTAGCGTTCTTGCCTCGAGTTCCATTTTGCGGGCCAGCGGGCCGTTGCCGGCCATCAGGAAATGGGTGCATGGGCGAAGTTTGAGCGTTTCCGCCGCGGCCTGAAGGAAAAGGCCCGGATTGCGCGTCTTTTCCAGCGGGGTCAGGCAGCCTATGACCTTATGTTCCTTGGGTATCACGAGGCTGCGCAGAAAATCCGCCCTGGCCTGTTTTCTGTATGCCGGCAGTCCGCTGGCGTCCCAGGGGAAGCCCGTGGCGGGAACGCAGTCCTGAACCACGGAAATGGAGTCGCCCTTCACGCCTTTTTCCGCCAGCACTTCCTTGACCCTGCTTGAAACCGCTATTATCCTGTGCGCGGACATGTATTTGTTCCGCAGGGACAGGTTGCTCGTCACCGGGATATCCTCCCTTCTGGTGACTACGCGGATTGCCCCGGCCTCCCCGGCGTTCTTGGACGCCA
>CAYPTM010000466.1:0-1947 GCA_964413345.1 uncultured Elusimicrobiales bacterium | reverse complement strand
AGAAGGCCTTCGCTGTCGTGGTCAAGGCGGCCGGCGGGGTTAACCCCCTTCGGAAATCCGAATTCCGCCAGCGTCCTGTGTCCCCCCAGAGGCGTGAACTGCGACACAACGCCATAAGGCTTGTTGAATATCAGCGTCCGCTCCATTGCCCTATATAATACAAAAACACGCCCCGCGATGGCTCGCGGGGCGTGTTTCAATTTGAAGATGTGTCGTTATTTGCCTGACTGCAATGCTGTGTAGGCTTCCGGCTTGAGCGTCAGCAGCACCACTTCGCCGGATGTTTTCATCCGCTTGCCTGCCGCGACATTCTTGCTGCCGGAACCGAAGAAAAGGTCTATGCGCGCTGGGCCCTTTATCGCGCCGCCGGTGTCCTGTGCCGCCACGAAGCGGCCGAACGGGACCACTCCCGTAAAATTGCCGTTGTCGTCCACTACGGGTTTTGTGGAGCTGATATAGACCGGGGTGCCTAAAGGTATGTAGCGCCTGTCCACCGCCACGGAGCGGCCTTCCACCAGCGGGGTCTGCATTGCGCTTGAACCGCCGTTTTCGCCCGTTTCCTTGAAGCGGAACGGGCTCTTCGCGGCCATGGTCACGCGGACGGAGGTCCCGTCCTCGTATTTAAGTATGCCGGAGCCTTCTATCTTGAGCAGTTCCAGGTTCTTCGCCGAGATGTAGGCCAGCGGGACGAATTCGCCGTCTTTTTTCTTGTCCGACAGGACAGGCTGGCTGAAACTGTCATGCTTGGTTTTCGAAACCTGGTAGTCCGCGTCGTAATAGCCCGTTATGTGGCCTTTGTTTCCTGAAGAATAGGTGCGGTAGTTGGTGTTGATTATGGCTGATATTTCGGCGATGGTTTTGTCGCTTTCGAAAAGCGTTATGAGGTGCTGCAGCGTCGCCTTCATCAGTCCTGCCGTAACCGTGGCGGGGCCTATCTTCATTTTGTCGGAGTCTTTCTTGCGGGAGACATAGTCCAGGTTCTGCTTGTAGGCCTTTATGAGGCCGGCCCGGTCCATGTCGTCTTCATAGTTCCTGATTTTGGGCGTGTCCTTCGATTCTGTCGCGGCCGCCGCGGGAACTCGCTTGGAAGCGGCATCCTTCCCCGGGTTCTGCGGAAAGTGTTGATTCAGATCCGCCGCCCCGCACAGCGATGCGGACAGCAGCAGGAAAACCGTCAGTGTGGTTGTTTGTCGCTTCATAGTGCCTTGAGTCTAACAAACTTGGGTATACAGGTGTCAAGCGGAAAAGAGCTCCGTCCGCTTCACTGGAGCGCGGACGGGTTATTTCAGGTCGGCGGAGCTTTCCATCCGGACCCACTTCGCCTTATCCACCGTAGGCGGCCTGTATCCGGCTATGCGATCCAGCACGCCTTGAACGGTCGGCTCCACTATTATCATCGCGGCATGGGCCGGGTCCACGAATTTTTCGGCGGACATGTGTTCGATGAATACGGCCAGTTTGTCATAGAAGCCGTCCACGTTAAGCAAAGCGCAGGCCTTCTTGTGGAAACCCAGTTGGGCCCAGGTGGCGGCTTCGAAAAATTCCTCCGCCGTGCCAAGACCTCCCGGCATCGCTATGAAGGCGTCGGACAGCTCCGCCATCATGGCCTTTCTTTCGTGCATGGAGGAAACCACGCGCAGTTCGCTCACCGTTTTCAGGCCGAGTTCCCTGTCCATAAGGGACTGCGGGATGACGCCGATTACTTCCCCGCCCTTTTCCAGCGCCGCTCTCGCCACCGTGCCCATGAGGCCGGTCGCTCCGCCCCCGTATACCAGCGTTATCCCGCGTGAGGCAAGCTCTCGCCCCAGTTCTTTCGCCGCATGGACGTATTGGGGCCTGGCGCCCGGGCTGGCCCCGCAGTAGACGCAAATCCGCTTTATTTTATCTTTCATCCTTAAATATCCGCCTTTTGCCGTGTTTATGTGATTTTAGCAGATTGCCCGCGCG
>CAYPTM010000465.1:0-1953 GCA_964413345.1 uncultured Elusimicrobiales bacterium | reverse complement strand
GAACGATGGAGGCGCTGGAACCGTTGACTGAGGGAGTGTCGTAGCGGAGCACTCGGCGGTTGCCGGAGTCTGATACCCATATGTTTCCGGCTGAATCGGGCTGCAATGACAGAGGCGTCTGCAGCGTTTCAGCGCCGGTGACGTTCCCCCTGTTCGGCAGATTCGAGAAAAAATCAGCCTGTCCCAGCACAAGTTCCGCCGCCTGCCCGCTGGCTGTAGGCATGGAGAATTTCAATACGCGATGATTTTGAGTGTCGGCCACCCATAAGTTTCCGTTACTGTCGGTTGTGATGGCTTTGGGTCCGTTCAGTGTCGCGGCGGTCGGAGTTCCATTCCTGTTTGCCGCGTTTTTTGTGAAATCTGTCTGTCCCAATACTCCGCCCGCCTCTTTCCCCAGATAGAAATCAGCTTCGTTCCACCACAGTATGCGGTTGTTCTCCGTGTCGCATACGTATATCCTGCCGGAAGCGGCGGCTATGCCGGATGGCGCGTGAAGGCTTTTGCCGGAGACGGAATTGATGCTCGAGGAGGCGAGGTCCCTCTGTCCTATGACAGTGGATGCTTCGTTGCCGTTTATCAGAGGATAGGCGGCGAGATTCCCTGCCCAGAGGAGGCCCGCCGCCGCGAGTATGGATTTGCAGTATGACATGGGTTCAGTGGTTTGAATTCCGGCCGGATTGTTCTTCGAGCCGCGCCAATATTTTCGACGCGGCGTGTTTCGCGGCTTCCGGGCGGGAGAGCAAGCCGATGCTGGCTCTGTCCGGTCCGGCCATTATGCCGTCTGCCAGGCGTTCCAGGAAGGCGCCAAGTTCCCTGCGGTTTTTCAGGTAAAGTGCCGCGCCTTTTCCTACCAGATACGAGGTGTTTCTCAGTTCCTGTCCCGGCAGGGGCATGAATATGACCGGCGGGACTCCGAGCGACAGCGCTTCCGCCATTGTTACTCCGCCAGGCTTGCCGATGACGGCGTCGCAGGCGCTCATTATGCGCGCGACGTTTTTTTCCGCGTTCAGGACCAGCGCGTTCTTCTGTCCGGCCAGCGATTTGAGCTCCTGCGCGAGGGCGGCGTTTTCGCCGCAGACGGCTATGAGCGAGATTTTTTCCGAGAATTTAAGCGCTTCTTCAAAAGCTGTTTTAAGTCCCCCCATCCCCTTGCTCCCGCCGCAAAGCAGCACGGCCGGCTTGTCCGCCGGCAATCCGAGGGCTGTCCTGGCGGAAGCTTTGTCAGGAGAGAAGCGGAACTCCGCCCGGACGGGTATTCCCGTTTCCGAAACGCGCGCGGGGGTGACGCCCTTGCGCGTCAGGTCCGCCGCCGCCTTGCCATCGTGAACGAAATAATGCTCGACGTTGGGAGACGGCCAGAAAGAGTGGGCGCTGAAGTCCGTGACCACGCCGAATACGGGCGGATGTCCGTTCCTGCGGCCCCCGGCCAGTAGAAAGCAGGGAGTGGAATGAGTGCATACCGCGGCGCAGACGTTTTTAGATTCCACCAGACGCCAGAGGCGGGCGCTGTCGCCGCGCCGGAAAATCTTTTTCCCGGTTTTGGCGAGAAGGACGAAAAGGCTTTTGTCGTAGGCAATTTCCCACAGCCACGGGGCTTTTTCCAGCACCCTGAAATAGAATGAGGAAACCGCGGGGCCTATGGTGGTGTAGAATTCTTCCGAAAGGTTTATGAGGACCGGTTCCGCGCCCTGCGCGGAAAGCTCTTCCGCTATGGCCTGGGCCACCGTGACGTGGCCTGAGGGCGCGTGTCCGAAAAGTATGGCTATCCGCCTGCGGTCGGACCGGCGGGGTGCCGGACCGGGGTCTGCGTTCTGCACGGCTGTGAGTTCCTTGTGGATTTTAAGTAGTAGCGAGATGCGATGGTCTGTAAAAAAAAGTTGTGCCGCTGTATCGGGGAGCCGGGAATTGAACCCGGAACCTCTCGCACCCCAAGCGAGCGCTCTACCATTGAGC
>CAYPTM010000464.1:0-1958 GCA_964413345.1 uncultured Elusimicrobiales bacterium | reverse complement strand
GTGAGGATAGCGCCATCGCCAAGAACAACGATCCCATGGCCTACCATCCGACATGGACATTCCGGGTCTACGAAAAGTATCTGCTCGTAGAAGTAAGGCAGGGCATTACGCTGGGCTACGGTTATTTCTACCGGAAACTAAAAGAGCCAATCCAGCCCAAATAGCATGTCGTGTGGGGCGGCATGATATTCTTATCATGCCGCCTTTTAAAATCCTGCGAGAAGCTGGGGGTTATAGCGCAGCGACAAAATAGCGCCTAACGGGCAGACTGAAATCAGCGCGAAACACAAGCAAGGATACCATGAAATCAGAGCGCATATTATTGGCAGCCTTATCTATGTTTTGCATGGCAGGATTCGCGAACTCGGAAAACGGCAGTTGGAACACATTCAAACAGACGGCATTAGAGGCGGACACCGCGAATACAGTTGGAATATCAGGGAACGGTGGAATCGGGAACGCAGACAAAAGCAGTTTCGTTTTGCCGGAGGTCTTTCGCCGGACACAGAAGACCAGCGATGCAGCCGCGACACAGAACACATCCGCTTTCAACATACTTCTGTCTGCCTTTCAGAACGGGAAAAAACCTTCCAAGAATGACTTGCTTGGCTATCAGGCAGGCTGGTACATGTCCGAACACGAGAATCCAGGTGAAGGCGGCATAATTATGCTCGGTTTCTCCGCAATCGCGAATGATGCACCGGACGGATTCCCTCGAAAGGAAACTTTCACGAAAATCATGTACTGCGGCAAAGGCTACTTCGATAACCCGACACCTGCGAAGTGGGAGGAAATCAATAGGATGCTGAGCAGGACAGACGCTCATGGCCCGACCAAATTCGCGGGGAAAATCGCGTCGAACACCGACAATCTGGATGCCGAATTACGCAATGCGTGGGAATTCAGCGTCTTTGAGAACTATCTGCTGTTCACCCGTTCAACCAAAACACAAGGAATAATAGGTGTCGGCTATTTTTATAAGAGACTGGAAGCGCCAAAACAAGCCAAATAATATGCCGCGAAACAGGAACGAAATAGAAAAGGCGGCATAATCTAACTCATGCCACCTTCCGTTCTCGCAAACCACTACCCCAGCTATCCCGCCAAAGCCTGAACAGAATTAGGAAGACGTTCACCCTCGCTATAACAGGAGCAGAAGCACCAGAATAATCGCACCCGCACCGGCGTGCGCGCCTATCCTGAGCAGGCTTATCTTCCATTTAAAGCGGAAAAAGAACAGGGCCGCCAAAGACAGTTTATCCCCGGCAAATCTTGCCACAGCAGAGGGCCCTTCCGCAATGGCTGCGACAAGCCTGCCGAAGAATGCGGCTTTCATCACCCAGCCTAAAAGTGAGAGAAGAAAAGCCAGGGCAGCGAATGACAGCCAGTTGCCCCCGGAATTTTTAAGCTCGCCAAAGGTCTTCCCCCAGGCTAGCGAGGCCACGCGCCTTGCCGAAGCGGCATCTACGCGCTCAAGGGCGCCAAGCTGCTCCACCACGGCCTGCGCCACAAGCTGCATGACAAGCTCGGCCAGTTCTTCCACCAGCGTCATCAAACGCCATAGCGCCTCGGTTATTGACAGCAGCGCCGCATAGCCTGAAGCGAACAGCAGAAGAAACCCGCCGGACAGCAGATACGCGCTCCAGCGCAGAAAGCCGTTATGTATATGGGAAATGGAGTAATGAGAAAGGAGGAAAAATGCCAGCCCGAAAAGACTGAAAGAGAGCAGGCAGTACGGCAAAGCGGTTTTAAGCGCGCCGCTCAGCGCGGAAGCGACAAAACGACTCAATCCGGCACTGTCACCCATATCCCGCCCCCGTTGACGCCCGTTAAAGCAAAAAGCCCCGCAGCCTTGAATGGCTGACGGGGCTTTGAAGTTTAAAACTATTCCATTCCGCAGGCGCCGCCTTCACAGCAGCCGCCGCAACCGCCCATGGGCATCTGAGGCATGGACCCGC
>CAYPTM010000463.1:0-1972 GCA_964413345.1 uncultured Elusimicrobiales bacterium | reverse complement strand
AAGCCGGACTTTACCAGTCCGGCGCATAGCGCTGGACATCCCGGGTCCTGCAGATTGACGCGCAGGCATACGCCGGATTTTTTTTCTTTTTTGGCCTTTTTCAATTCCGCCAGCAGCTTCGCCCTGGTATCCCCGCCTATGCGGTGTATTTCAAAGACGGCGCTGTCGGCCGCGTGCGCCTGAACGCGGCGCAGTTCCCCCTTTCGCGGCGCTGTTTGCGGCGGGCCCCCGCTTTCTCCGGTAACTGTCTTGAATCCGCATGCGGACAGCGAGCCGAGCGCCTGTTCCTTCCACATCGGCGGCGGATAGACCACTCTGGTGGGTGTGTCGGAAAGCTTCAGGAACAGTTTGGCCGTGTTGCCAGCCAGAAACAGTCCGCAGAAAACGAATCCCAGCCTCCGCGCGGCGTCAATGCGGAAGGAATCGTCGAGGTCCGCTGTCAGCGTCAGGCCGGGTATGCGCCTCCGTTCCGCCTCCATTGAAAGGAACGCCAGCAGTTTCAGCATGAGTCTTGTTCTCCGCAGGCGGAGCCGGGTGAATTCCGCGCAGACCTCGGCGTCCGCTCCGTCGCATGCGGGCGGGCGCAGCGCCGCGTGACCGAGAACCCTGCCGTCCGGTTCCATGGCAATTACGGAAACGATATGACCGCTTTTTAATTCCGCCGCGAAATGTTTGGGGTCGCAAAGGAAGCCTTCCCTCAGGCATTCCCTCGATTCATAGGCACACTCTGCGGCGGCAAGGGCATCTTTTTCCGAGGCGAGCCGTATCCTGCACGCAGGGAGCGGTTCCGGCGTCGGGACAGGGGGCGTGTCCGGCTTTTCAAGGCGCAGCACTATACGCAGTCCTTCCTTTCCCTGCCGGGAGAATTCGGCTTTGTCCGCGGCCCGTTTTATAATGCGGAGGGACAACTCTTCCTCCGCGTTTTCGGTCGCCACGGCGCCGCAGGCCCCCTGGAACAGGTTGGGCGCGAACGGCTCCCCGTTTTCCATGAATGTGACCGAGAATCCGTCTTCCCCGCCGGAAATCTCCACCAGGAAGGACCTGCCCTTCCCGCCGGTAAAGCCGCGTTCCATGATGGCCAGCGCCGTTTCCTCCACAGCGAGGGAAAATTTCGCCGTTCGTTCAGGCGCGAAGCCGGCGCCCCGGGCCGCTTCCCTGCAGAACTGCAGGAGCGGTTCAAGATAAGCTTTCTCGGCCGGGACGGAGAGCGTCGCTTTTTGCATAGGTATAGTTTAGCCCTGCCGCTCGGGGTCCGCAATGGCGGGCTTGCGCGGCGTCACCTAAAAATGGAGAATTCCTAAATACAAATGGATACGCTCCCTCAGTCTTCCCGTGGTGAGGCCGGCGACTCGGCGCTTTTCCTTCTCTATTGCGCCGCCGTCCTCGCGGTTTCTTTCTTCCACGAGACCTGGCGCGACGAAGCCCTTCACTGGCTCGTCGCGCGGGATCTGCCGTCCCTTGGCGAGGTATTCCGCCAGCTCTCATATGAAGGCACTCCCGGCCTTTACCATATCCTGCTTTATCCCGTTTCGAAAAGCGGACTGCCCATTCTGGCCGCGTCCGCGCTCAACTGCCTGATAATGTTCGCGGCCGGCTGGCTGCTCGCTTTCAAATCTCCGTTTTCGAAGCTCGAAAAGGCCCTTTTGCTGTGCGGCTATTTCATGGTATTCGAATACGGGGCCATAGCCAGAAGCTACTCGCTTTCCGTGCTGCTGCTCTTCGGCTGCGCCGTCGCGTGGGAAAAGCGCAGTGGGCGCGGGCTGCCGCTGGGCCTGCTGCTGGCCCTGCTGGCCAACACAAACATACACGGCACGATACTCTCCATCGCCATAACGGCGGGCCTCCTCGCGGAAGTGTTTTTTCTACGGGAATCCGACCAGTCGGTCCGCAGCGGAGCTTTGGGGACCGCCATGATGGCGGGCGCGGGAATAGCCGCCGCGGTCCTGACCGTTCTGCCTCCTGCCGATGTCGT
>CAYPTM010000462.1:0-1973 GCA_964413345.1 uncultured Elusimicrobiales bacterium | reverse complement strand
GAACTGGTGGACACTGGCGGCCGACCTCGACCTCAGCAAAAACAGCACCAGCGTAAGCGGGTATTCCTCGCGCCAGTTCGCCCTGGGCACGGAAATCAACCTTGTAAACCACAAGCTCTTCAACATACCCCTTCGCGTGGGCATAATGAAGAACGTGGACAAGGGTTCCGATGTGGCCTACACGGCCGGCACCGGCATCAACATGCTCACCTTCCACGTGGAACTGGCGGGCATGATAAGCTCCAAGCGCTCACAGTTCGACGGCAAGGACTTCCCGACACAGGCCGGAGCCTCGGCCTCGGTAGGGTTCCTGTTCTAGACAAAGTTATCAGGGAAACCGCACCCCTTTACCGGGGTGCGGTTTTTGTTTCATTTGAGGAACCCGATGGCTCATTACAAATGACGCCAAAACGGGTAAAATAGAAGGGTCCCTTTGCGGGCGACAGATGAGAACCAAAATTCTGATATTCGCCTTTATAGGTTTCGCCGGCCTGATGTGGAGGATTACGGCTAAACCTCCGGATTCCGCCGCCGAAATAGCGGTGGTGCTTTTCCTTTGGATTTTTTTGCTTGCGGTACTCTACGCCGCTTTCAGGGCCGGCAGGGTTGAAAAGGCTCAGAGGGAAGCGGAGTTCCGGGAAGAGGAAGTCCAGCCCGAAGCAAATCCCGAACCGGGGGCAAAAACTCCCGCGCCTCCGCCTCCTCCTCCGCCTCCTGCACTGTCGAAAGCGGAATCAGCCATCCCGCCGACACCACCTCAGCCTTCGCTGAACAGCCAGTCCGCTCAGCCCCCCGTGCCTCCTCCTCCGCCTGTAAAACAGGAAGGGAATGTTCAGCCGCAGCCCAAGCCCGAGGAAAAACTTCCCTTTCCCCTGCTGCTGGTCAAACTGGCGTTCGGTTCCGTGTCTCCGGACGCGGTATTGATACTTATAATAATCGGTTTCTTCCTGCTCCTTTCCGGCATAGTGGTCCTTATCGGCATATACAAACCCGGCTCGGTCAAAAGCAATCTGGACCTGCTGGCCTTTGCCTCCGGCATCATGGCCCTTGTGGCCGTCCCTTCCATCATAAACGCCATTGTCGGCACCAAGGACGGCGACAAGCCCAAGGGCCCCTCCGCCGTTTCTTTCAAAGGTCTTTTCCGGAGCGGCAAGGAAGAAGACGAGGAAGACTCCCAGCGCGCATACGCGGCCGAAAGGGTCCTGAGGCCGGCAGTTCCGCCGTCTCCCGCGGGGAGCGCCGGTGCCGCGCAGGCAGCCCCGGCGGCACAGGTGGTCGATTTCACCCTGCCCCCTGTGCTGGCGCACCATCACAAGGAACTTTACCTTACGTCCAGCGGCAAGCCCACCGGCTACAACAACAGGTCCTGGATGAACACCTTCGTCAATTACACCATAGCCGCCCTCGCCTATGCGTTCGTGGTCATGCACCTGCTTTCTCTGCGCTATTTCCGCAAGAGTCCCGTGCTAAGCACGCTGCTCATCTTCGTCAGCGTGGTTCTGACCATTTATTTCTTCGCCGTGCTCCTTTCGCAGAAGCCCTCAAAAGGGGGGAAAAAGCGGGTGGAACAATCCGGGGAAAAGGAAGACAAGGCGCCTATAAAGCTCCGGGAGCACAAGGATAAACCGCGTCAGAAGCCGCCGTCGCCGCCCATAAGCCGCGCGGGGGTATCTCCCGACTTCCAGTATCTGGACCCGGCGAAGTCGTTCGAAGGCCACACATCCCGTGTCACGGCGGCGTATTTCCTTGAAGGTAAGGAGACCATAATTTCCGCCAGCGAGGACGGGAGCGTCCGCATCTGGGACACGCAGACCGCCCGTCAGCTCAGGAAATTCGATTTCGGCGCACCGGTCCACTCCCTTGCCATCTCGCCAAACAAAACCCTCGCGGCGGCAGGAATAGGGGCTAAAACGGCCCTCGTGTTCCGCATAAGCGACGGACGCCCACAGCGCGGCCTTGACGGGCACACCTAC
>CAYPTM010000461.1:0-1973 GCA_964413345.1 uncultured Elusimicrobiales bacterium | reverse complement strand
TGACCCTGTGGAACGACATGGAAAGCAAGTATCCCGGGCAGGCGATATCGCTGGCCAACATTAGCGCCGAGTATTTCAGGCAGGGCGATTATCAGAAATCGCTTGTGGCCATAGACAAGGCCATAGCCGCCAAGCCGGAGGACCCGCACCATTACCTCTCGCGTGCGGCCATTTACATCGAAACCGGCGACAGCCCGGCCGCCATGCGGGACTTTGACGCCGCGCTGGCGATTGCGCCGGATTATCCCGAAGCGCTTGCCGCGCGCGGCGCGGTTTACGCGGGGCAGAAGCACTATGCGGAAGCCATCGCCGACTTCAGACGCGCCATCCGGGCCAAGCCCGGTTTCGACGGGGCGCACCTCAATCTGGGCGCGGCCCTTATAAGCAGCGGCAATACGGAGGAGGGCCTGAAGGAAATAAACCAGGCGCTGGAACTGAATCCCACCTACACGGACGCCCTGTTCAACCGCGCTTCGCTGTACATGACCAGAGGAATGCTCAGGGAGGCCCTGACAGATTTCCAGCGCGCCGTCGCACTGGAACCCCACCGCCCGGACCTGCGCGCCGCGCTTGGAAGGGCAAACCTTGCCGCCGGACGGCCGGAACTGGCTGAAGCGGAGTTCTCAGCCGCGCTCAAGACCGGGAAGCCGCTGCCGGAACTGTTCGGCGGACGGGGCGAGGCGCTTATGCTGATGGGCCGATGCGCCGAGGCGGAAAAAGAATTTTCCATGGCCATAGCCTCCAGTCCCGCCGCGGCCTATTATGCAGGGCGGGCCGTCTGCGAAATAATGCGCGGGGACAATGCCGCAGCCCGGACGGACCTTGACCAGGCCATAACCCTTTCCCCGCGCGCCAGCGCCCTCTACAACAACCGCGCCGTGGCATTGGAGGGACTGGGACAGGCGGATAAAGCGCTGGCCGATTATGAAACCGCACTCAGGCTCTCGCCCGCTTCGGTAAAAGCCAGGCTGGGCAAGGCCGCGCTGCTGATGAAGAAAGGAGACGGCAGACGCGCCTGCGCCGAACTTGCGAAACTCCCGCCTTCACCTGAAACGGAGAGCGCGGCAAAGGACATGCTCAAGCAATGCAGGAAGTAAGCGGCCAGCCCGGACGATACTGGAACCGCCGCACCGCGCTGCTGCTTGCGCTGCTGGCGGCGGCGATAGTTTTTCTGCCCTGCCTCGGGGCGGGATTCCTGCCGGGCTGGGACGACGACGCCTACATACTCAATAATCCGCTGGTGAAGAATTTCTCTCCGGAAAGCATAAAGAGGATATTCACTTCTCTCCACCGCGGGTTGTACAAACCGCTGACGGTGTTCCTCTTCTCGGCGGAATACGCCGTTGCAGGCCCCAATCCGGCGGTATTCCATGCGGTCAATCTGTTTCTGCACCTGGCCAACTGCGCGCTTGTCTTCCGCGTGGCGGGCGCCATCGCCGGCGGCGTCGCGGTTCCTTTCATAACGGCACTGTTTTTCGGCATACATCCCATGCACGTGGAAAGCGTGGCGTGGATAACGGAATGCAAGGACCTTCTGTACACTTTCTTTTTCCTATCCTCGCTGCTGGGCTATTTGAAGTACAGGGAAACAGGCTCGCCAGTCCCGTATCTGCTGTCCATGTGCGCCTTCGCGCTGTCGCTCATGGCCAAACCGATGGGCATAACGCTTCCCCTTGTTCTTTTGCTGACCGACTACGCGCGGGAAAGGAAGGCGGACTTTGGCATTATCAGGGACAAGCTCCCCTACGTCGGGCTGGCCGCCCTGTTTCTGCTGGGCGCACTGTTTTCGATAGGCTCCAGCGGCGCGATGTTCAACAGAAACGACTATTCCGCACTGGACGATATCACTGTCGCCTTCTCCGGACTGGCGCTCTACACGGCAAGGGCTTTCCTGCCGCTTAACCTGTCCCCCATATATCCCTATCCGGCAAAAACAGCCGGCCTGCTCCCCGCGGCATATTATTTGGCCCCGC
>CAYPTM010000460.1:0-1988 GCA_964413345.1 uncultured Elusimicrobiales bacterium | reverse complement strand
TCCACCGCGCCCAGTTCAAGGGCGCGCAGAGCGTTTTCGCTGTTGTCTTCGGCCAGAGAACTTACCACCACCACCGGCATGGGGTAATACTGCATCAGCCTGGAAAGGAAGGTGAGCCCGTCCATGCGGGGCATTTCGAGGTCAAGCGTCAGAACGTCTGGACGGAGGCGGATTATCTTGTCTCGGGCGATGAAAGGGTCTACGGCGGAACCTACCACTTCGATATCCGGATAGCGGGAGAATTCCCTGGTCAGCATGCTGCAGACAAGGGCGGAATCGTCCACTATCAGGAGGCGTATCATCAGTCGTCTTCGGAAAGGCTCAACTCGGCGCGGCCTGACTCAAGGCCCACCTCCACGCAGTCCTCCCCGGGGGGAAGGGCCTGCCCGCCAAGAATTACGCACGGCCTGCCAAGGCGGAAGAAGCCCCCCCTGCCGTATATCTCCGGCAGGGCGTTGCCGGTTATGACGTTGGCCAGCTCGCCCAGCGCGTCGGCCACGAGAGAGTCAGAAACATCCCCCTCGGAACCGAGCATGTTCGCGGCCAGGGGACGGGCGTTGCTGCCGTAAAGCCTGACGAACAGGACGCCTTTTACCGGTCCGCTGAACGGGACGGAAAGCTCGGCCTCCAGCGCGGCGGTCCGCTGCGGGTCGCTGATGGCCTCGGTTGGCAGAAGATAGCCCAGCTCCTCAAAAGTCCGCAGGGCCGCCCGCTTGAGGGCAGTTGCCGTTTCCGGTTTCATTTTTAATCCCCAGTGTTTTGAAAATCGCGTCGCGCAGCTCTTCGGGACCGAAGGGCTTGTGCACGAAACCGTCGGTCTTTGCCTCGAGGGAAACTACACGCTCGTCGGAACTTTCCGTGGAGACCACGATGATCAGCGTGTCCCGCCAGTCGGGAGAGGCGCGGAGCCTGTCTATGAATTCCTCGCCGTCCATTACCGGCATGTTGAGGTCCACCAGGGCGAGGTCCACCTTCCGCCCGGCCAGGCGCTCCAGCGCCTGCGCGCCGTTCTCGGCCTCCAGTATCTCCCCGGCGGGGAGGCCGCTGAGCCTGATGGTCTTGGCGATTATCTTCCGCATCACGGCGCTGTCGTCTGCGATGAGAATATCCACTTTCCTGCTCTCATCCATTTTTGCGTCCCTCCATTAGAATCGTCTCGGACATCATCGCCTTGACGCGGACCTCTCCGCTGGCGATATCGAGCATCAGCGTGCGGGAAACGCTTCCGCCGAAATCGGCGGCGTGGAGCATGACTCCGTTCTTCCACAGGAGTTTCCTGAGCATTATCTCGTTTCGTTTGCCTATCTGGAAAAAATCGGACCCCTGCTGGGAAGGGTTGGTGGAGGCGCAGCCAGCGCCGCAGACTATGGCGCGGGACTTCTGGAGCCCCAGCTTGTAAGACTCGCGGAAAAGATGGGCCACGCCGGAATCGACATACGTGCAGGGGTTTTCAAGCGCCTTCCGGGCGTCCTGCGCGGAACTGGGGAGCATTGCGTGAAGCAGTCCGCCCACCCGGGCGTGCGGGTCGTAAATGGCCAGCCCTATGCAGCTTCCAAGGGCGTGGGTCACCAGCGTCTCCCCGACTATGGAGGAGAGCTTCATCTCCGCGATGGACACCACCACGAGCTGGCGCACGGTCAGCCCCGTTCCGGCGGAGTCAGGGTGGAATCAGTGCTTTCTGTGTATGGCCGGTTTGACATAGGTGAAATCCGTTGAGAGCCCGGCAAGGCTTTCCGAATGACCGGTGAAAAGATAGCCGCCGTGGGAGAGAAGGCCGTAAAAACGGTCCACGAGGTCCTGCTGGGTTTCCCGGTCGAAATATATCATGACATTGCGGCAGAAAATGATGTCGAACGGGCCCGTCATCGGCCAGTGGCCCATGAGGTTCAGGCGGGCGAAACGCACCGGCACGCGCAGCCCTTCCGACACGGAGTAGACCAGCGGCGGGTTGCGGCGGGTGCAGTTGAACTATTTCCTGAGATATACCG
>CAYPTM010000459.1:0-1991 GCA_964413345.1 uncultured Elusimicrobiales bacterium | reverse complement strand
TATGCCCATCAGGGCGGCGGCGTCCCTGTCCCACGCCACCGCGCGCAGCGCCATGCCGAAACGGGTTCGTTGAACGACATAGTTAAGCGCGAGCATCAGCGCCAGCGACAGGCCAATAAGCACCGCCTGAAGAGAGGAGACAGTCAGGCCCGCGAACTGTATGGTGCCGTTTTCCACAACGCTTGGTATGTGGCGCGGATAGGGGCAGAGGCCGAGGGTAAAGTTTTCAAGGAATATGCCCACCCCTAGCGCCGTTATGATGGCGGACACCCTTGGCGCGGAGCGGAGCGGACGGTAGGCCAGCCGCTCGGTGAGGGCCGCCAGCGCCGCCACGGCGGCCATCGAAGTCAGCATGAGGGGTATCAGGGAGAGTTTGAAGTAGACGGCGCAGATGAAGCATATGAACGCGCCCAGCATGAAAAAATCGCCGTGCGCGAAGTTTATCATGGTCAGCACTCCGTAGACCATGGTGTATCCCAGCGCGATGAGGGCGTAGATGCTGCCCAGTTGCAGGGCGTTAAGAAGCTGCTGGAGATGGTAAATCAAGCGTCAGTCCGCTGTCGTCTTGCCGTTCTTTTCAGGGTCTGGCGTCCGAATACCACCTGAACTTGCCTTCCCGTATCTGCAGGATGACGCCGCCCTTGGCCGGGTCGCCTGAGCCGGGGGTGTATTTTATCTGCCCGGTCACGCCTTCATAGGCGGGGATGGCGTACATGGCGTCGCGCACTGCCTGCCTGTCCAGTTTGCCGGCGGCGGCTATGGCGCGGGAAAGGACTTCCATCGCGTCGTAGGAGAGGGCCGCAACGTCGTCCGGCGTCATGGAATACGCGGCGTTGTAGCTTCCGATGAACTTCGCCGTCGCCGGGTTGGCGCTTTCTGGGGAGTAGTGGTTGAAGAAGTAGAAGCCGTCGCATTCCTTGCCGCACATCTTGACCAGCTCTTCCGTGCTCCAGGCATCGCTGCCAAGGAAAGGAACCGTGATGCCGAGCCTGCGGGCCTGCGCCACCTGGAGGGGAACGTCGGTGTAGTAGCTCGGCAGGAATATGATGTCCGGGGAGGCCTGCTTTATCTTGGTCAGCTGGGCCGAGAAATCCTTGTCGCCGCCGGTATAGGTTTCAAAGGCGACCACCTTGCCGCCGGCCTTCTCGAAGCTTTCGCGGAACAGCTCCGACTGGACCTTGAGCACGTCCGCCGCCACGTCGAAAAGCACAGCCGCCTTTTTAGCCTTGAGCGTTTCGCTGGCGAATTTGCCGAGGACGCTTCCTTCGAAAGTGTCGGTGAAGCAGGCGCGGAAGGCGTACTGCTTTGGCTGGCCGGTCGTGGCGTCAAGCGTGGTCTTGGGGTTGGTGGACCACGGGGTGATGAAGAGAACCTTCGAGTCTTCCGCTATTTCCGAGACCGGCATGGCGTTGGAACTGGAACTGGGGCCTATGATGGCGAGGACATCGTCGCGGGTTATCAGCTTCTGGGCAGCGGCGGCGGCCTGTTCCGGCTTGGAGGCGCTGTCCTCCACGAAAAGTTTCACCTTGTACTTTTTGCCCCCGATGGATATACCGCCGGCCGCGTTTATTTCGCGGACGGCCAGTTCCGTCCCGTTTTTGCAGGAATTGCCTACGGCGGGTATCGCTCCGGATAGCTCCGCCACCACGCCCACACGGATTGTCTCTTCCTTCTTGGAACAGGCGCAGAAGAGTGCCGCCGCGAGCAGGACTGAAATCGTTTTCACTTTCCTCATGACTTTCTCCATTGAACAATGAATGTATTCAATAATGGTAGCAAAAAAGGGAATGGCAGGTTTTTGTCCGGGACGTGTTTCCTCCATTTGTGGCCTGCCCGTCATTTATGGCATCATGCCGTTATGAAGCTGCTGTGCGCTTTACTGTTTGTTCTTGCTTTGCGTCCCACCGCCTTACGCGCGGAGGAGAAACAGGATTTCTCCGGGGGGATATTCGGCCGTTCCCGCATGAAATCCGTGCTGGGACAGGACGGGG
>CAYPTM010000458.1:0-2012 GCA_964413345.1 uncultured Elusimicrobiales bacterium | reverse complement strand
AGTCTTTCGAGGAAGGGCTCAAGAAGAATTCTAAGGACATCTCCCCTTCCATGATTTACGCCTACGCCGCGATGTCGATGGGTATTCCCTTCGCCAACGGCGCCCCCAATCTCACCGTCGACACTCCCGCCCTGCGCGAGCTCGCGGCCAAGAAGGGCGTCTGCATCTCCGGCAAGGACTTCAAGACCGGCCAGACCCTGATGAAGACCATCGTGGCCCCCGGCCTCAAGGCCAGGATGCTGGGCCTTAACGGCTGGTATTCCACCAACATCCTCGGCAACCGCGACGGCGAGGTGCTGGACAATCCCGATTCCTTCAAGACCAAGGAAAAGAGCAAGATGTCCGTGCTCGATTCCATCCTCGAGCCGGGTCTCTACGGCGACCTTTACGGCAAGTACTACCACAAGGTCCGCATAGATTACTACCCGCCGCGCGGCGACGCCAAGGAAGGCTGGGACAACATAGATATCTTCGGCTGGATGGGCCTGCCCATGCAGATAAAGATAAACTTCCTCTGCCGCGATTCCATACTCGCCGCCCCGGTCGCCCTGGACCTCATCCTGTTCACCGACCTCGGCCAGCGCGCTGGCTTCCACGGCGTGCAGGAATGGCTGTCCTTCTTCTACAAGTCGCCCATGTGCAGGCCGGACCTGCAGCCGGAGCATGACCTCTTCATCCAGCACATGAAGTTCAAGAACACCCTCCGCATAATCATGGGGGAGGAAGTCATCGACCACAGCGGTCTTGACTACTACGACCCGGTTCGCGGGCTTGTTTCCCCGGCTCCGGCACCGAGGCCGTTCAAGGAAGGGAAGGCCAAATCCAGAAAGAAATAATGGCATTTGGACTGGTTTGACAAAGGGCTCCGCCTCCGGGCGGGGCCCTTTTCGCAATAAAATGGATGCCTTGTGCGTTTATAAAGTGACGCATTTTCCGCTCATGCCGCGCCCGTAAGGGCGCGGAGGGTGGTTTTGCGCGTTTGCCCAGGAGGTTTGATGAAAAATCTTTTGCCCTTCCTTTCCCTGCTCGCGCTGCTGCCCGGACAGGTCCTCGCCGGTACCCTTTACGTCTTGAATAACAGCGACAGCGGTTCCGGCAGCCTCAGGCAGGAAATAGCGGACTCAAACTCCAGTGGCGGCACTAACACAATCTCCTGGATAACCGGCAGCGGCGGCACCATAACCATGCAAAGCAGTCTGCCTTCCATAAACGCGAACACCACCCTCGATGTGACCGCCGCGACAAACGCGGTCACGCTCTCCGGTTCCGGTTACAGTGTTGGTCTCGGCGGCGCCGTCACTTTCGCCAACGGGAACATTTCAAATGATTTCGTGGTGGACACAGTGCTGACCGGCGCCGGCTCCCTGACAAAGACCGGCGACGGCGTTCTCTGGCTGCTCGGAAGTAACACCTATGCCGGTGGCACCAATTTCAACGGGGGCGTGGTCACTGTTTACAGCGACTCTGCTCTCGGCGCGGCTGCGGGCGGGCTGTCCTTCAACGGCGGAACGCTTCGTCTTGCCAACAATGTCACGTCAGCGCGCTCCGTTCTTCTCAATTCCGGCGGCGGCGTTTTCGACACAGGGATATATGACCTGACTCTGTCCGGGCTGATAAGCGGCACCGGTTCGCTTACTAAAAAAGGGAGGGGCACGCTGCTCCTCAACTCTGCCGGTTCCTATACGGGGGGGACTGCAATCAGTTCCGGCACTTTACAGATGGGCGTCAATAATGCGCTGGGCTCGGCAGGGGCGCTGACGGTTTCATCGGCCGGGACTTTCAACATGAAATCCTACACGCAGTCGCTTTCCTCGTATGTAAACAGCGGCGTGCTGCGGCTGCTGCTTGCCAGCGGGGTGACGAATCTTTCCGTCTCTGGTACGGCGACGCTCGGCGGGACCCTTGACGTTCTTGTTTCCCCGCAGTTATATGTGGACGGACAGACTTTCACGCCCCTGACCGCGGGAACCATATCGGGACAGTTCGCCTCGATTGTTTCCCCGGCGGCGCTT
>CAYPTM010000457.1:0-2017 GCA_964413345.1 uncultured Elusimicrobiales bacterium | reverse complement strand
CGAACTCCTCGAACTGGTTGAAGATGACGCAGTCCTTGCGGTTCTTCTTGATATCCCAGCACTTGTCGTAAATTTCCTTGACGTTGGATTCTGTGCCCGGCGTGGCTATGACTTCCGCGCCGATGGACTTGAGCCATTCGAAGCGTTCCTTGCTCATGCCTTCGGGAAGGATGGCAACGGCGGTGCAGCCCAGCAGAGTGCTGTCAAAGGCGCCGCCGCGGCAGTAGTTGCCGGTGGAGGGCCAGACGGCCTTCTGGGAGGTGGGGTCGAACTGGCCGGTTACCAGGCGCGGGGCCAGACAGCCGAACGCCGCGCCGACCTTGTGCGCTCCGGTGGGGAAGAACTTGCCCACCAGGCCGATGACACGGGCCTTTACGCCGGTCAGGCTGGAAGGAAGCTCCAGATAATTCACGCCGCCGTAAAGGCCGCTCTTCACGTCGTTTTTCCAGGTGATGCGGAAAAGGTTGACGGGGTCTATGTCCCACAGGCCAGCCTTGGGCAGGCGGGCCTTTATTTTCTCCGGGGCAAGCGCGGGATTGCGCATCTGCGCGAAAGTGGGTATCACTACGTTCATTTCCCGGCATTTCTGCACGGTTTTCTTCAAGACCGCTTCGTTTACTTTAATGGAACTTTTCTTCTTGGACATTTTTTATCTCCTTGCGATTCGTTAGCGCTCTATGAGTTTTTCCTTGCCGACCAGTTGCTTCAGGTCTTCCAGCCGGGGCTTGATAAGGTAAGGTTTGCCCACGGCTTTCATGGCGCTGTTTATATCCTTAAGACCGTTGCCGGTTATTACGACGCAGACGGTTTCCCCGTCCTTTATCTGGCCCGACGCCACGGCTTTCTTAAGCCCGGCGTAAGCCGCGGATGCGGCCGGCTCGGCGAAGACGTTAACGCCGCGCGCCAGTTCCGGTATAGCGGAAAGTATTTCGGCGTCGGTCACGGAAACGGCGAACCCGCCCGACTCCTTCAGAGCCTGCACCGCGGCCATGCCGTCACGCGGTATGCTGACCGAGATGCTGTCCGCCACCGTCTGGCCGGAAACAGGCTTTATCTCCCCGTCGCCCTCCAGCGCGTTCTTTATGGCGTTGCTGTGCTCCGCCTGCACGGCCACCATCTGCGGCAGCTTCTCTATGATACCCAGCCGGTTGAAGTCCATGAAACCCTTCCACAGGCCGGAAATGATGTTCCCGTCGCCCACCGAGACGACCACCTTGTCCGGGGCTTCCCAGTCAAGCTGTTCGCAAATCTCGAAGGCGCAGGTCTTCTTCCCTTCGCGGGTGAAGGGATTGTAGCCGGTATTGCGGTTATACCAGCCGTATTCCTTGCTCGCGCTGACGCAAAGATCGAAAGCGTCGTCATAGGTGCCGTCCACCATCACGACGTGCGCGCCGAACACCAGCAACTGCGCCACCTTCGGCGCGGGCGCGCTCTTGGGCACGAATATTATGGTCTTCATGTCCAGGCTGCCGGTCTGGCAGGCCAGAGAGGCGGCCGCGTTACCGGTGGAAGCGGCGGTTATGACCGGCTCCTCAAGCTCCAGGGCACGGGCCACGGTAACGGCGCTGGCCCTGTCCTTGAAGGAGCAGGTCGGGTTACGGCCGTCGTCCTTTATGTAAAGGTTCGATATGCCTACGGCCTCACCCAGCTTCTCGGCGCGGTAAAGCGGCGTCCACCCGACCTGGACCGGGGGAACTGCGTCCGCATCCTCGATGGGAAGTATGTCCAGGTAGCGCCATATGCTGCGCTCCGGATTGGCGTCCAGCGTCTTGTATGTAAGGCGTTTCTTTATCAGGTTGTAATCGTAGGTAACCTGAAGGTTGCCGCCGCAGGAAAGGCAGGTGTACTTTGTTTCCTTAAGCTTGTACTCCTTTCCGCAGCGGATGCACTGCAATCCTGTCACTTTTCTCATATTTTTAGGGAACTATGGTCGTCCCCGCCTGTCCTTTTATCGTGGCCTCGAAAAGCTCGGTCTTGCCGATGTAAGACACATTTCCCCCGCCACGCACGAACTCCA
>CAYPTM010000456.1:0-2020 GCA_964413345.1 uncultured Elusimicrobiales bacterium | reverse complement strand
AATGTTCCTCTGTCGGCCGATGTCTTATCCACGGTCGAATGCCTGCGCGCCCTGGGTGTCGGGGTGACGCTGAAAAATGGCGCCGCCACAGTGCGCGGGGCCGGGCTGCGCGGCCTGAAACCTCCGGCGGCCACGCTTGACTGCGGCAATTCCGGCACGACCATGCGTCTTCTCTGCGGAGTGCTTGCCGCCCAGTCTTTCCGTTCCGTTCTAACCGGAGACGTTTCACTTATCCGCAGGCCTATGGACAGGGTGGCTGTTCCTCTGGGCCTTATGGGCGCTTCCCTGAATCTTAAAAGCGGCAGGCCTCCGGTTTCAATAACGGGCGGCCCGCTGAATCCTCTTACATACATAATGCCCGTGCCAAGCGCGCAGGTCAAAAGCGCCCTGCTGCTGGCCGGTCTTAACGCCGCCGGTGTGACAACGGTAATGGAATCCGTTCCGACCAGGGACCATACGGAGAATATGCTGCCTCTGTTCGGCGCTGCGGTTTTCAGGCGTGACGGGCAGTGCTCCGTGCTTGGCGGACAGACGCTGCGGGGAGCTGAAATCACTCTGCCGGGAGATATTTCCTCCGCTTCATTTTTCATAGCGGCTGCGGCCGCGGCTCCGGGTTCCCGTTTTGTAGCCCGGGGCGTTCTGCTTAATCCGCTTCGTACCGGCCTTATTAATGCCCTGCTGAGGATGGGCGCGGATATAACCATCCGCAGAAATCAGTCGCTTTGCGGAGAATCCGCCGGCGACGTGGAAGTGCGCGGCAAAAAACTTGCGGGCAGAATATTCGGCGCCGCTGATATCCCCTCTATGGTGGACGAGATTCCCGCGCTGGCCGTGGCGGCCGCCATGGCAAAAGGCCTTACTGTCATAAGCGGCGCGGGGGAGTTGAGGAAAAAGGAATCGGACAGGCTGAGCGCCATAACCGCTTTCCTCACCGCTCTTGGCGTGCATGCGGCTGAACTGCCGGATGGCGTGGCCATCGAAGGCGCCACCCATTTTTCGCCTGGAAGGATTCAGCCCGAAGGAGACCACCGGGTGTGCATGGCCGCCGCCCTGGCCGCTTCCTTCGCCAGGGGAACATCTGAAGTCTTCGGAGCCGAGTGCGCGGGGATTTCTTATCCCGGTTTTTTCCGCGATTTGGCCGGAGTGCGCAATGCCTGACATACTGGTCTGGAACAGATGCAACAATAATTGCCTGATGTGCACCCGGCCGGAGTCCTTTTTTAGTTCGTCCCGCAAACGATATTCTTTTGATTCTCTCAGCTCGCGGCTTGCCCGCTACATGGCGGGGGATACAAGCGCTTTCAAGCGGCGGAGGGGGGATGCGGACTATCTCCTTCTGACAGGTGGAGAGCCTACCCTGCACCCTGATTTCTTCCGGGTTATGCGCCTGTTTTGCGCGGCGAAGGTTTCGGGCGGCGTCTGTCTGCTTACCAATGGCAGGATGTTCTCTTACAAGGAGTTCGCGCGGCGTTTCTGCGCCCTTCCGTCCCGTAATCTCCGCGTGGCGGTTTCGTTATGCGGGCCGGACCCTGAAATCCATGATGCCGTAGCGGGATGCCCCGGTTCATTCGAGCAGGCTCTGGCTGGCATTAAGAACCTGCTGGCTTTCCGAAAATCCGGACTGACGGTCGAGCTGCGGTTTGTTCTTCACGGCCGGAGTGCCCCGCATTTAAATAAAACGCTGGCCATGCTTGAACGCGCCGTCGGTACGCGGGGCTACCGTCTTACCCTTCTTTTCCATAAATCCACCGGCAGGGCCGTGCGCAACGCCGGACTGCTGGACCTGCCGCTTTCCCGCGCGGCGGATTTAATTGCCAGGGCGGGCAAACGCCTGTCCGGTTTTGACTGCCGCCTCTACCATTTTCCGCTTTGCGTTCTTCCCGCCGGATTGCGCGGGCTGGCCGAGTCCACCCTCGCTCCGTCGGACGCTGTTTTTCCGCGCGAAAAATGCCGGGGGTGTTCTCTCCGCAAGTCTTGCTGCGGGCTGCTAAAAGAGTATTATCTTGAGAGGGGGGCGGGC
>CAYPTM010000455.1:0-2029 GCA_964413345.1 uncultured Elusimicrobiales bacterium | reverse complement strand
CTGCTTTTTTTGCATGTCGCTCCATGTACGCAAGCGCGTCTTTTTCCCGTTTCCAGCGGTTGTGGGCCCACAGCCATTGCGACGGGTCTTCTTTTATCCACGCTTCAAGCCGCGCGTTAAGCTGTCCGATAAGGCGATAGACTTCCTCTTCGCTATAGGCGGCGGCGGGGTAGATGGGGTCTTCGACAAAAGCCTGCAGGCCCCGCGCGGTGCGCGTTACGTGCACAGGGAAAATGGGGCAGCCTGTTTTGAGGGACAGCAGCGCTGTCAGCGGCGTGGTGGAGGCCATACGGCCCATGAACGGTGTGTACACCTCGCCCGCGGGCATGTTCTGGTCCATAAGTATGCCAACCAGCCGGCCTTTTTTGAGTGCGCGCGCGCAGCCGAAGAAGGGGGCGCGGTGGCCGATTATGTCGCCGCCGAAGCGGCCGCGTATGGAAAGTATGAATTCGTCCACGTAGGGGTTGCGTATGTGGCGGACCACCTCCGCCGAATAGTAGTCGGCGGCGTGGAAGCAGAGCCCTGCCAGTTCCCAGTTGGCCAGATGGCCGATATGGCCCAGTGCGCCCTTGCCGGACTTAAGGTGCGCGCGGAGTTTTTCATCATTAACAAGAGGGCAGCGGGAAAGAATTTCCTCTTTGCTCATGCGCGTGGATTGCGCTACTTCCGCCGCCACTATGCCCATGTTTTCCCAGGAGCGCCTGGCTATGTCGCGTGCCTGTTCCTCCGTGGTGCCGGGGAGGGCCTTGAGTATGTTGTCCTGCGTGAGGCGGAAGCGTTTGCGGATTATGAAGGTGCAGCAGCGGCCTATCGCGGCGCCGATACGTCTGGCCGTATCCCAGGGTAGGGAGGCAAGGCAAAAGGCCAGAAATTTAAGCGCCGAGGCACTTAGGTAAAATCCTATTTTTTTCATGTTTTCGCGCGGCAATATGGCAGGAAGCGTGCTTCCCGCCACGTTGCTATATGTATTAATTATACTATTTGCGCGTACGGGGAAGGAACAGCAAAATTAAGCCGGCAAGGGCGGTCAGTGCCGCGGTCCACGCTCCGGCGTTGAACCACGGGTTGGCATAGACCAGCCGCAGCCGGGCCGTTCCGGGCGGAATTTGGGCGGAAATGCTGTGGGTGGCGGTTTCAGCGGGGACAATTGTTCCGTTCCCGGTTTTGAAAGAAAGGTATGGGTTATACAGGATGGCGGCTTCAAGCGTCCCGCCATTTCCGTCCGTTTCTATTTCAAGGTAGGGACCTTTGATTGAATAGGGAACGGGCTGCCTGTTTACCGTAATCAGCGGGGCGGCTTTGGGGTCTTCGTATATTACTCTCTTTTCCCCGATGAAAGCCGGCATTATGCCGAAGCCGGCAAGCTGGGGGCAATAGCGCGCGTCCTCGGATTTCTTCACCACATACCAGCGCACGTTCCATTTGCGGAAATACTCCACGGCGTTTGGGTATATTACGCCGTTGTATGCCGCGAGAAAGTTGAGGCCGAACACCGCGTCCTTGTTGGATTTAAGGACAATGGCATCATAGCCGGAAAAGTGGGACAGGCCCCACAGCGACGCGTAATTGAAACCCAGGGAATACGGGTCGTGATCCACGCCGGAAACGTAGCCTAGGGAAAATATCCTGCCTTCTCTCATGCTTGCCGCATGCGGTTCGGACAGCGGAATGGCGTCAGGGCTCGGGCTGAAGCTTCTGTCAGGCCGGGAGAGGAATACAAGCAGGGCGTTGAAGGCGCACAGCGGCAGGGCCAGCCAAAGCGTGCGGGCCGCGGCCGGCTTTTTTGCCATGCTTCCATAAAGGGCTGCCACGCCCAATGCGCCCAGTGCCGTAAGGTAAAAGGATGTGAGCAGACCCACCTTGAAATGCCAGCGGAAGCGGTTCAGAAGCGGCAATCTGTATTCCACCGGGGCCAGCGCGTTGGCGGACCACAGCAGGCAGACAAGGGCGGTAAGCCCAAGCGCCATCGGCAGGCGACCGCCAGCCAGTTTTTTCCTGAAAACCAGGCATAGAATCAGGCCCGCCAGGG
>CAYPTM010000454.1:0-2032 GCA_964413345.1 uncultured Elusimicrobiales bacterium | reverse complement strand
TATCCACTAGCTCGTTGAGGTGGGATATATTGCCCACACAGGGGCCGCACCATGTTCCCCAGAACTCAAGGACCACAACTTCGCCCTTCAGTTCGGCTATGGACTTCAGCTCCGGTCTGTCCGCCTGAAGCAGTTTGGTTATGTGAAATTCGGGGGCGGGTTGGTTTGCTGCGGCTTTCCCTGATGGTGACGGAGAGGGGGAGTCGCATTTTCCGCAGGCTGACAGGGCCAGCGCCGCGGCGATGAATATAAGTTTTCTCATGTCAGAATTATGCTATTAATCTGCTCGGCGTGTAAACCGTGCATATTTTCAGGGGGAAAAGAAAACGACAGCCGGTTAAGGGCTGTCGTCTTTAAGGTGCTGATTGAATCTGGAGCGGGCGATGGGAATCGAACCCACGTCTCAACCTTGGCAAGGTCGTGTTCTACCATTGAACCACGCCCGCGTGCTCCCGACACAGATAATATAGCAAAACTCGGCGGGGCAAGACAAGGGGGAATTGTCCGTCCGGGCGGCGTCCGCAATGTGCTAGACTGTTTCCGGGCGGGAGATTTTACCTGCCCGCCGCACATTAACACGGGGGACGCCATGCTTTCCATTCTGTTTGTCTGTGCCGGACTGCTCTGCGCCGGGACCCATCTTTTTGCCGCCAGAAAGAATCTGGACCGGACAAGGGCTGTGGAAATAATCCTTCTCTATATGCTTGTCTTCGGCGTGGGCGTGGCGGGCCTTTTCGCCGCGTCCGGACATATATTCGCGGCCGATGCGGTCGCTTCCAAAATCGGCTGGCCCGCCGGCAGTCCGTTCCAGTTCGAGGTGGGTGCCGGGGATTTAGCCTGGGGAGTGCTGGGCATTATGTGCATATGGTTCCGGCGGGATTTCTGGCTGGCGACAGGGCTTGGCTGGTCACTGTTTTTGCTGGGCGCGGCTTTCGGCCACGCAAGGGAAACCGTTCTGCGCGGCAATTTCGCCTCCTATAACTTCGGCATGATTCTGCCGGACCTGCTGCTGCCGCTTCTTTTGCTGGGGCTTCTGCTTCTGCACCGCGGACTTCTGTCCGGGCGGGACTGTTCACCCGGAAAATAGCGGCGGCATGACCTTGCTCACCCGGCCGGGAATAATTGCTAAACTTGTGGCTGTGGGTATCGTGCAGCTGATACGGGGGGAAGCCATGAAATTTTCTTTTGTCACATTTTATGTGAGGGACATAAAAAGGATGACCGCGTTTTACGAGGCCGTTTTCGGGCTCAAGAGGCGTTTTATTCACGAAAGCGGACTATATGTGGAGATGGAAACGGGTTCCACGGTATTGTCGTTTGCCCAGATGGAGCTGGCCCGCACCATCGTGCCGCAGGGATATGTGGAATCTTCTCTTGAGTCCAAGCCCGCCAACGTGCAGATAGGGCTCGAGCCGGTAAACGTAAAGGCGGCATTGCGTGACGCCATCGCCTGCGGCGCGGTCCTTGTATCGGACTATGAGGTAAAACCATGGGGCTGGGAATCCGCGATGATACGCGATATTGAAGGCAATCTGGTGGAGTTGGCCCGCAGGGTGGAGAAGTAATGGCAGGATATCTGGAAATCAACAGGACCAATTGGGACGCGCGTGTGCGGACTCATGTCAAATCCCGGTTTTACGATGTGGCCGGTTTTTTGCGGGGAAAGACTAGCCTTAAGCCGCTTGAAATAAAGGAAGTCGGCCCAGTCCGGGGAAAAAAGCTTCTCCATCTGCAATGCCACTTCGGCATGGACACGCTTTCATGGGCGCGGCGTGGCGCGGTTGTTACGGGTGTCGATTTTTCCGGTCAGGCCGTAGAACAGGCCCGCAAACTCGCGGCCGAGGCAAATTTATCCGCCACGTTCATTCAATCGGACATCTGCGCCCTGCCGGAAGTGCTGCGCGGCAAGTTCGACATAGTGTTCGCCTCCTACGGCATATGGTGCTGGATTCCCGACCTCCGGCGCTGGATGGAGGTCGCGGCCGGATATCTCAAGCCGGGTGGCGTGCTCTATGTGGCGGATGACCATCCG
>CAYPTM010000453.1:0-2052 GCA_964413345.1 uncultured Elusimicrobiales bacterium | reverse complement strand
CTGGCTTTCGGAACTGGGCGGCACGATAGTGGCGTTCTGGACGGCCGAAGACATGCTGGAGCGTTTTCTGCTGATGCGCGAGATACTGAGCCCATCCGAGCGGCGTTCCGTGGACCCCGTGCTTTCCCGCGGCCGCGCCCTGCGGCGCTGGCTGGGTTTCAAGGCCGACACCCGCTGGGCCTATCCCTCCACCGGTCTGTTCCATGACATACCGAAAACCTACGGCGCCGGGAAGCCCGTCAAATGCGCCTCCTGCGGGCGCGTGATAAAGGATTTCTGGGAGATTTCCTCCGCCTCCGGCGTTCCCGTGCGCTGCGGTGATTGCGCCGCCGCCCGGCGCTGCCAGTTCTGCGGCGGCCCGGCCCGCCAGATAGTAGTTGTTTCAAAGCGCGGCAAGAGGAAAACGGCGTTCCACTGCATGGAATGCGGCGCGGAGCTGCCGCCTCCATCCAGGCGCGTGAAGGATTGATTTCCGAGGGTCAGAGCAGGAAGCGCAGCCAGTAGAGAAGTCTGCCAGCCATGTTGAACAGCGCCCCTTTCCCCCTGCAGTCCTCGAGGGAAACGGGGCGGCAGTTTTTCAGGTCGTCTTCAAAGGCCGCTTTCATCTTGGAACCAAACTCCTCGCCCAGCAGGTTCAGGTTCAATTCCAGATTGTAATAAAGGCTTCTGTGGTCGAGGTTGTGCGAGCCGACCGTGCTCCACATTCCGTCCACCACCGCCGTCTTGGCGTGGAGGACCGTGCCCTGCCACTCGTATATTTTTATTCCGGAGCGGAGCAGCTTTGGGAAAATGGACCACGCGGCCCAGCGGACATAGGGGTGGTCCGTCACGGACGGCATGATGAGGCGCACGTCAACGCCCCTTTTCGCGGCCCTGGTCAGGCGGCGTATGGTGCCTATGCCAGGCAGGAAATAGGCGTTTGTTATGTATATGCTTTCCGAGGCTTTTTCTATGGCGTGCCAGTAGCCGCGCCGGATGGAGCGGCGGTTGCGCGTGCCGGATACCGACACGGCCTGCGCGAGGACCCCGCCAGTCACCGGGCCTCCCCAGGGTTCGCACGCCACTGGGCGCGCGGTCCTGCGGCACCGGCGCCAGCTTTCCCAGAAAAGAATGGTGATGTCGTCGATGCAGGGGCCGTCGAAGTGCGCCACGCAGTCTTTCCAGCTCTGCCCCCCTTCCTCCCGGTGGGCGAATTCCGCCGTGATGTTCATGCCGCCGACAAAAGCCTCGCGTCCGTCCACGACCAGCATTTTCCTGTGATTGCGGCGGAAAAAATTGCGTATGGAATGCAGCGGCTCAAGCGGATGGTATTCCCCCACCGCGACCCCCGCCCTGCGGAGCCCGTCGAAAAAATCTGTTTTTGTGTCCAGCGAGCCTGCCGCGTCGTAGATGACGAATACGGGCACGCCCTCGCCGGCTTTGCGGGTAAGGGCCGCGGCGAATATGCGCCCCACCACGTCGTCGGCGAAGTTGTACGTTTCCAGCAGCACGTATTTTTTCGCGCGCGCTATCCTCGCCAGCATCAGTGCGAAAGCTCTGCGGCAGTCGGTCACCGGTTCGGCGCTGTGGCCGGCCCTGACCGCGCCGGAATCGAGGCTGTACGCTGTCCAGTCCGTGTCCATGGTTATGCGGGTCCGCCTGTCGAACCCGTAAGAGAGCATATCTTTAACGGGGTTTTGCTTCAAGGGTTTTCGTTCCGTTCCGGCCGGCCTTCGCGCCGGGGGAAAGGCGGGCCTGCGGACGGTCGTCTTTTAAAAATCTATTTTTGAGTATAATACAGGCAATGCGTAAAATTTTCCTCCTGTGCGCGGTTTTGTCCGCGCTTTTATCCCCGCGCTCCTGGGCGCAGGGCTTGCCGCAGTTCGCCGTCCGCAAGGTCGGGCCGCTGTTCGACGCGTCAGCCTATCCCGCCATGCTGGGGCAGGAGGGTGTGTACTCCATAAAGCTTGAAAAGGGCGATTCCGCCTGGGTATTCCGCGAGGCGTGGATAGGGGAAAAGCCGCAGCGCGGTTCCGCGTCCTATCTGGCGGCGGTCACCAGCGCGGGAGCGGT
>CAYPTM010000452.1:0-2060 GCA_964413345.1 uncultured Elusimicrobiales bacterium | reverse complement strand
ATCGTCGTGTTTTTCATTTATTTTCCTCACCTTTTGTTCTTTGAATACGGGAATTCCGCCCCGTGTATAGAAATTTTAACATTCCACTCCGGAAAATAACATGAAACAGGCCATACGGCCCTAAGACCGTACGGCATGAGGGCCCAAGGACCCATACGCCCCATTCGGAACGACGGGCGGCATTTCCCGGCCGGAAAATGGGATAATATCGCATGGGGGAAAAACCATCCCTGAAACTGCTGAAGGGCCGCACGGTGCTGCTTGCGCCAATAGGCGTGCATCACGCCGCGCTTGTGGCGGCGTGGAAGAACAACGCCGAAGTGCGCCGCTACGCCCTCTCCACAAACAGAAGGCTGACAGTGAAAAGTCAGCGGGACGCCATACAGTGGGCAATCGCGACCGGAACGCCGTATTTCCTTATCCTCGCGGGCGAAAAGCGGCAGCCGATAGGATACATCCGGGCCGACTGGCAGGACGAAAATTACGATTACGCCATACTGCGTTACGCAATCGGCTCCCGGAAAAACCGCGGCAGGGGATACGGCCGGGATGCGGTAAAAACGCTTGCCTCGTATCTGTTCGCCAACGGCATACGCCGCATTGAAGCCGAAGTGTATGACTTCAACGCGCCCAACATCACGCTTCTGGAAAGCCTTGGCTTTGCGCTTGAAGGACGCAAGCGGCAGGCTCATTTCGACACAAAAACCAGCCGCTACCATGACGTGCTTCTTTTCGGACTGCTCAGTCAGGAATTAAATCCCAAGCCGGTAAAAGGAACCAAGATGAAACTGAAAAACATCATTCTCGCCGCTGCCCTGACCGCCTCCGCCGCCTGCGTTCAGGCCGCGCCACAGCAAAAGCCGCACACGCGCACGGGCAATGTCAACATACTATCCATACCGGAATTTCTGGAAGGACGCAACCTGTGGATTTATCTGCCGCCCGGCTATGAGCAGGAATCCGGCAGGCGTTACCCCGTGCTGTACCTTCAGGACGGACAAAACCTGTTCGACGAAGCGGCCAGTTTCGCCGGGGAATGGCAGGTGGATGAAACCTGCGAGCGGATGATAAAGTCCGGGGAACTGCCGCCATTCATAGTGGTGGGCATAGAAAACGACGGCACAAACCGCGTGGCGGAATATACCCCCTGGAAGGACTCGAAGGAAGGCGGCGGGAAAGGCTCAAGATATCTCAAGGCCGTGCAGAACACGCTCATCCCGGCCATCAATGCCAGATACCGGACACTGTCGGGGCCCGCAAACACTTTCATAGGCGGCTCTTCGCTGGGGGGCCTCATAAGCGCCTACGCCGGTTATTCCCGGCCCGACATCTGGGGCGGCGTGCTAGCTGTTTCACCCACGTACTGGTGGGACAACAACCACTTCACCCGTTGGGCCGGGAAGCGCGAAAAACCAGCCCTGCTGTTTTTCTATCAGGACATGGGCACCGGGGAAGACGGGAGCGACCCCGGCAGGACGGGGTTCATACAGATGCTCCGCGACGTGAAAGCCATCGCGCTCAAGCAGGGCTTCAGGGAAGGGAAGGATTTCTTTTCGGTGGAAAGCCAGGGCGACGGGCACAACGAGAAATTCTGGGCCAAACGCCTCCCGGCCATGCTGAAGATGACCATCGGCAAATTCGCCGGCGGGGACACGAAAGGGAAATAGTTCAGCGCTCCAAGCGCAGAAACCCTTTCGACATCTCGCCGGAAAACTATTTCGCCAGGCCTAAAATACTCAAATCGCGGGTGTCAATGCCGGGATTGGCGGCGCTGTTGTAACTGTGCAGGCGGGACTCCTCCACTGCAAGCCCGTTTGCCGCCAGTTCGGCGAATATGGCCCTGGCCTCAAGATGCAGGCGGCGTCCGTTGGAGCCGATGCGTGTGGCAGGGTCTATCTTGCTGCGGGAAACTATCTGCGCCCCCGGCATGCCGCACATGGTGGAGATATAAAATCTGCCGGTCCCAGGCTTGAGCAGCGAGCGGACAACGGCATAGAATTTCTTCCGGTCTTCCTCAGTGACGAAACAGTGAAGGAGATTGAACGCGGTGACAAAATCCC
>CAYPTM010000451.1:0-2073 GCA_964413345.1 uncultured Elusimicrobiales bacterium | reverse complement strand
AGAATATTATAGCCTTGCCTTCCCTCACCCCGTTACGGAAGCGGCATTCATAGAAAAGCGTTCCAGAATCGAAATATTCGCGCACCACGCCGTCCGGCACTACGCCGGCGGAGCGTACCACTTCCAAGTTTTCGTCAAGTATTTCGTGGGCGACTTCCCATGTTCCGTCGTAGTAAATACGTTGCCAGTGATCGGCCCCGTATTCCTTGGATACCCGCTTTATCTCTTTTTCTTCCTGCTCTGGCATAGTAGGCGCGGCAAGCTGCATGTTCTGACCTGTATTCCCCTTTGTCCCGCTATTGCAACTGGCGGGCCCCCTTTGCATAATGTATACAATAGTGGTACTACTTTTCAATACCGGAGGTTAACGTATCATGAAATGTCTTTTAGTCTATTCCCATCCCAATCCAGCAAGTTTCAACCATGCCATACTGGAGGAAGTCTCTAAAACGCTCAAGGCCGCCGGCCATGAAGTGGTTCTGCGCGACCTCTACGCGCTGAAGTTCAATCCCGTGCTTTCCCCCTCCGACTTCGGGCAGCTTGCCGCCGGGAAGATGCCCCCGGACGTGGCCGAGGAACAGAAGCATATAACGTGGGCCGATACGCTCGTCTTCATTCATCCCATATGGTGGGCGGGGCTTCCGGCGATGATGAAGGGATACATAGACCGGGTATTCCTTAAAGGCTTCGCCTACGATGCGGGAAAGGAAGGCATAATACCGCTGCTGAAGGGCAAGAAGGTGGTCATTTTCAACACCACCGGCACGCCCAGCGAAATCTACGAAAAGAGCGGCATGTTCCGCTCCATGAACCAGCCGGTGGAAAGCGGCATACACGGCTTCTGCGGGCTGGAGGTCGTCCTGCACCATTACTTCGGCGGCGTTCCTTATGTGGACGACGCGGCCCGTAAGAGGATGCTGGCGCAGGTGCCGGAGCTGTTGAAAGGAATCTGAAGGCCGAATCCGCGTTATCCCGGGCCCGCGCTATTTTTTCCTGGCGCGGGCCCTTTGTATGGCGTCGGAACCGTAACGCTGGCGTATCTGGTCCACGGTCCTGATAAGATTCTCCTTCTTTTTATCCTCTTTCTCGAACAGGCTGTAGGGCTGCCCCCATGGCATGAGGGACGAAACCCTCACTCCGATGAGCCTGACCGGCTTGCCGGGCTTCTGCGAGCGGAAATGGGCGTAAAGCTCCCTGGCGACGCGGAAAAGCTCCTCGGGGAAGCGGACCGGCTCTGGCAGCGTTTCAGCGCGGGTGAAGGTTTCAAAGCCCTGCAGCCGCACCTTGAGCGAGACGTTGAGCCCCTTCAGGCCTTCCCGCGCCATGCGCGTGGCCACCTTGTCCGCCAGGAAAAGCAGCGTGGCCCGTATTTTTTCCTCGTCCGTGGTGTCGGTCTCGAAAGTGGTTTCGTTGCTTACGGATTTGGGCGCGCGCGGAGGCTCTATGCCCCGCTCGTCGATGCCCATCGCCATGGCGAGGAGCTCCCGTCCCGTTTCACCGAAGCGGGCGACAAGCCTCTCCTCGGGCGTGGCGGCGAGCGTGCCTACTTTCCGTATGCCCATTTCAGCAAGGGCCGCCTGCGTATGCGGGCCTACGCCCCACAGCTTCCCCACCGGCAGCGGCGCGAGAAAGGCCGCCGCGCCGTCCTGCGGCACTTCGACAAATCCGTCCGGCTTGCGGAGGTCGGAGGCTATTTTCGCGGCCGTTTTGGTGGGGGCCAGCCCCACCGAGCAGGTCAGGCCGGTGCTCTCTTTCATCTCTTTCTTTAGGCGCAGGCAGGTCTCCGCCGGGGTTTTGCCGAACACCCTGTAGGACGAGGTTATGTCGAGGAACGCCTCGTCTATGCCCACGTTTTCCACCATATCGGTGAAGCGGTAAAAGACCTGGTAGGCCGCTTCCGAGGCTTCCTGGTACCTTGCGAAATTGTGGTGGACGAAAACCGCGAAAGGACAGCGCCGGTAGGCTTCGGAAATCGGCATGGCGGAGCGTATGCCGTATTTGCGGGCCTCGTATGATGCGGTCGAAACCACACCCCTCCCCTGCCCGCCTTTCGGGTCGGCCCCGACAACGACG
>CAYPTM010000450.1:0-2082 GCA_964413345.1 uncultured Elusimicrobiales bacterium | reverse complement strand
GATCAATAAAGAAGAGCGCCGGAACTACCAGAAGAACGCTTACCGCGTCTTATTGACCCGCGCGCGGCAAGGCATGGTGCTGGTGGTGCCGGAGGGCGCGGCTGACGACCATACCCGCCAGCCGAAGTTCTACGATTCCACCTACGAGTATCTGCGCGGCATAGGGTTCCAGGAACTGTAACGGTCTTAAGGGTAGTGGCAGATTGCCACCTCCCTTTCAATTGAAAACAGCTAACACCAACCCGACAGACCGTTGTCGGGTTGGTGTGCTATACTATTTTCAAACTCTGTCGCACTTCGTGCAGGAGGCAATATGGATAAATCACTGACTTTTTTTGAGGGGCATAAAATACGTCGCCACTACGACGAGAAGGCCGAGACCTGGTATTTTTCGATAGTTGATATCCTGCAGGTACTGTTACAGCAAGCGAGCTATCAGGCGGCCCGGAATTACTGGAAGGTCCTGAAAAACAGGTTAAATAAAGAAGGAAGCGAGTCGGTTACAAAATGTAACCGACTGAAACTCCAGGCTGCCGACGGTAAATATTACTTTACTGATGTCGCAGATCCGGAAACTCTGTTGCGCCTTATCCAGTCCGTACCCAGCCCCAAGGCCGAGCCTGTAAAACTCTGGCTGGCCAAGGTGGGCTACGAGCGCCTGCAGGACATGGCCGACCCCGCCAAATCGCTGGACCGCGCCCGTCAATACTGGCAGCAGCATGGCCGCAGCGAAAAGTGGATACAGCAGCGCATGATGGGCCAGGAAACCCGCAATAAACTTACGGATTACTGGAAGAACCATGCCATCACAAAAGAATCCGAGTACGCCGCGCTGACAAATATCATCCACAAGGAGTGGACCGGCCTTACTGTAAAAGCACACAAGGCGGTCAAAAGGCTGAAAAGCCAGAACCTGCGCGACCATATGAGCGAGGCGGAGCTGATCTTTACCGCGCTGGCGGAGTTATCTACCAGGCAGATCGCCGAAAGCGTGAATGCCACCGGTATGCCGGAGAACGCGGAGGCCGGTAAAAAAGGCGGCGGCATAGCCAAGCGGGCCCGCCTGGAGTTGGAGAAGAAGACAGGCAAGAAAGTGGTGACGGACGAGAATTACCTCCCGCCCGGCAGGCAATCCGGGAAATCCATCGGGGGAAAATAGTCTGAGGTCGTGACATTTTGTCACGGGTTGAAATCGCCGTCCCCGCCCGTGCGGGCGGCAGGATAGCAGGGAACGCGCACAAAGAGTTTGAAAAGAAGCCGGGCAGGTGAGAACATGGCAAAAGCAAAAAAGCAGGTTTACCAGTTCAAGATAACGCTTGAGGAGATAGCGCCCGCCGTCTGGCGGCGTGTGCAGGTTGAGAGCGACATCACCCTGAGGCAATTGTCCTTTATTATCCAGACCGCTATGGGCTGGGCCGGCGGGCACCTGCATCTGTTCTACATCGGCGGCGAGCAGTATGGCCCCCCTGACGAAGATTCCGAGGGGCTTAAGGATGATTCCCTGACGGTCCTTGGGAAACTGCCTGCCGGGAAGTTGAAAAAGTTAATATACGAATACGACCTTGGCGATGGCTGGCGCCACGCCCTTGAACTGGAGGCCACCCTGCCCGCCGAGCCGGGAAAGAGCTACCCGCTATGCCTTGCCGGGGAACGCGCTTGCCCGCCGGAAGATTGCGGCGGCGTGTACGGCTATGAGGATTTCCTTAAGGCGATAAAGGACAAGAAACATCCCGAGCATAAGGAAAAACTGGACTGGATCGGCGGCAGTTTTGATCCGGAGCTTTTCGACCTTAAAGAAACCAATGCCGCGCTGGCTGATATCGATTACAACCCAGTGTATGAAGATTTTTGAATCACGACCCGGGGACGCTGACTCCTAAATTCCTAATTGTTTAGTCATCTATGTTCATTATTTGCAGGTGTACACGCGGCGTGTACGCTCCCGAATAATGAACGCATCTGGAAGGCTCGTCTCAAGGTGAAGCTACGGCATTGTGGTGTCGTCGCAGGCCGAGCGGCTTAAGCCGTACGCCATAGACGTTAAAACCCCGGTGGATCCCATTCACTGGTTCCTGGACGGCA
>CAYPTM010000449.1:0-2088 GCA_964413345.1 uncultured Elusimicrobiales bacterium | reverse complement strand
GCGGCCATCGCCGCGCCTGGCGGCATGGTCTGCTGGGCCGGGGGCGGGGCGGGCGTCTTCTGCGTCTGAGAGGCGCGAGCAGTATCCTGCGGCTGCGCGGGCTGCGGGTTCTGCGATTCCTGTTGTTTGTCGTTGTTCCAGAAAGCCATGCTTTCCCCCTGAGATAATACATTGGGGCAGAGTCTCTCCCCACTACTTAGGATTATAGTAGCTTTTGCGACTCAGAACAACCGTTGGTTTGCCCCTCCCAAAATCCTAGAATCATCCTAATATATGAACACAGGCAAGGGTGTTATCTATTCTCTGCTGGCCAGTCTCGCTTTTGCCGCTCCCGTTCCTGCGACCAAGGCCCTGCTCGTCTCCATCCACCCGGTCATGATGGCGGGCCTGTGCTATTTCTCCGCGGGCGTAAGCCTGCTTCTCTACCGCCTCGCGGTTCCCCGTTCGGAAGGGGAGGGCTCCATTCCTTCTTCGGGCAGGAAATGGCTGGTGGCTTCCATCACCGCCGGCGGAATCCTCGCGCCCATACTGCTGATGTCCGGCATTGCCATGACGGCAAAGGCCTCCTTCGCTTCGGTCCTCTTTTCGTCCGAAGTGGTTTTTACCGCGCTCATAGCCTGGCTGTTTTTCAGGGAACATCTGTCTGCCCGCTTCTGCGCCGCTTTGCTGCTTTTGGTCGGAGGCGCGACAGCGCTCTCCTGGAATCCGGAGCTTTCGTCCTTCCATCTCGACAAGGGGCTGCTTATGGTGCTGGCGGCCTGCTTTCTCTGGGGGTTTGACAACAATTTCACCGCCAGGCTTTCGGAGGCGGACCCGGTGACGGTGGCCTGCTGCAAGGGGCTTGCCGCAGGTTTCATCAACATAGCGCTGGCCTTGTCGCTTGGCGCGCATTTCCCCCCGCTTCCGCAACTGCTTGGCGCGGCGGCCGTGGGTGTTTGCGCCTACGGCCTGAGCATAGTGCTGATAATTTACGGGATGCGTTACGTGGGGGCGGCGCGCGGTGCGGCCATTTTCGGCAGCAATCCGTTCCTTGGCGCGCTTCTGTGCGTGGCGTTTCTCGGCGAGGGCGTCAGTTCTCCTTTCCTGTTGGGGTTTGCCGCCTGCGTCGCCGCCATGGCGGTCATGATGACGGAGAAACATGCCCATTCCCACAGGCATGAGGGGCTGGCCCACGAGCACGGCCACACGCATGCCGACGGACACCATCGCCACGTCCACGCTTCGGGCGACCCGGAGGGCGAGCCGCACGTCCACAACCATGTCCATGAGGGTCTGGAGCATTCACACGACCATTCGAGCGACGCCCACCATCTTCACAGACACTGATTTTTCGGGAAATAAAAAACCGCGCCATGGAAAGCGCGGTTTGAAAAGGGAATGCCACCGAGAGGACTCGAACCTCTGACATGGCGCTTATGAAACGCCCGCTCTACCTCTGAGCTACGGTGGCACTATGAGCCGGGCCGGGTTCCGCGCCGGGAACTTCTCGGGCGCGCACGCCATGTCGAACACGTATATGATACCAAAACTTGCCGCGCTTGTCACGCGCCTTGCCGCCGTGGGGCGGGTTTAGCTAGAATTTCCTAATACTATCCAGGCGGTGAACCATGCAGAACATAAAAGACGCTTACAGCCATTCCGTCGCCCTCAAGGAACATGCCCGCCATCAGGGAAAAATTGAAGTGGCGCTGAAGGCCCCGATACGGGGAGCGGAGGATTTCGCCGTCTGGTACACTCCCGGCGTGGGCGAGGCGGTGCGCGCCGTCATGGACGACCGCGAGGCGGTGTACGACCTCACCAACCGCCAGAACACAGTCGCCATACTGACCGACGGAAGCCGCGTCCTGGGTTTCGGAAACGCCGGGCCGGAGGCCGCCCTTCCTGTGATGGAAGGCAAGGCCATGCTTTTCAAATATCTGGGCGGCGTTGATGCCTTCCCCATCTGCATAAAGGCAAAAACCGCCGATGATATAGTACGCGTGGCGCTGGCGCTGGAACCCACTTTCGGGGCGATAAATCTTGAGGACATCGCCTCCCCCAAATGCTTCGACGTGCTGGAGACTCTCCGTAAAAAATGCCGCATACCCG
>CAYPTM010000448.1:0-2101 GCA_964413345.1 uncultured Elusimicrobiales bacterium | reverse complement strand
GCTTATCGCGGCCCTGACAATATCCGGAACAAGAAAAGTGTTCCTTGCTCTTGCGGCTGCCGCGATGCTGATTGATGTAGGAGTAAGCATGCGGGGCGCGGCGAATTCATCCAACCCCTTCTTCTCGGACCGGATATACCCTCCGCTTTCGGATACGGAAAAATCCATAGGCGCGGCATTCTCCGGAAAGAGAGACTTCCGCATCTACGGCGCAAGCCCCAACACAAAGGATTTCGCCTGCATAAATGCCGGACTGTACAACGCCTCAGGCTACGACAACGCGCCGCCGCAAAGGATTACGGAGCTTTACGCCTATCCAGCCCGCCCGGGCAGGACGCAGGCACGAAAGGTGGGGCCGATGAACGCCGCGGCCATTGCCTTCAGCGCCAACGCGGGCATAATAGCGCCGGACGGAACCTTCGTTTCAGCAACAAGATATCTGCCTCGCTTTATGGTATTCCACAAAGCGGCAGTCGAACCCGACCCGGACAAAGGCCTTCAACTGCTTCAAAGCGGAACACTGCCGGAAGACGTTTTGCTGCTTGAAAAACAGCCTATGCTGAAACCGGTGCCGGGTGAGGGAATGGCGGCACTCGCGGGAGAAACGCTCAATTCCATAAACATAGAAGCACAGTCTTCCTCGCCAGCCATTCTGTATGTAGGAGATGTGTGGGCGGAGGGCTGGTCAGCCTACGTTAACGGGAACCCGGCGGAAATACTGCGGGCCGCGTATGCTTTCAGGGCTGTTTCCATTCCTGCGGGCCGTTCGACAGTGCGGATGGAATACAGGGCGCGCGGAGTAGGCGAAGGTTTGGCCGCCGTCATGGCAGGACTCGCCCTGGCCATATTTTTCCTTCTCAAACCTCCAAAAGTTCCAAATAACTAGTCATTTTGCCTTTGACAAGCTAATCCTCACGCACTATAATAACATTGCCCTAATGTTTTATGTTAGGGGCCGTTTATGAGTTCATGGGGGCACTATGTCATCCAGTAAAAGCATTTCAGCCAAACTTTTGTGGCTCATCGCTCTGGTCGGCGCAATACCGGTCATAGTCTGTCTTTCGCTGCTCATTTCATACAAGAGCAGAATGCAGGACACCATAGTGAAGGAAAGCATGGACAGGGTCCTGCAGGACATCCATTCCATGTGCAGGTCCCATAAGGACACGCCGGAAGCGCGCAAGGCGGTGCATGACCAGCTGGCCAGGCACACGATAGGGGACAGCGGCTATGTCTTCGTTCTTGGCGGGAAGGGAGCGCAAAAGGGCCGCTATCTGGTTTCAAAGGACGCGGCGAGGGACGGGGAAAACATCTGGGAAGCCAAGGACTCTTCCGGGAATCTTTTCGTGCAGGACATGATAGGCAAGGCCCTTGCCGCCGGGGACGGGAAACCCACGGAAAGCAGCGCCTATCCGTGGCAGAACAAGGGCGAAGACAGGCCCCGCATGAAGATCGCCTATCTCATCTACTACGAACCGTGGGACTGGGTAATCGCCACCAGCGTCTACACTACGGAAGCCTATCAGGTGGCGGGCGTCAGCGTGGCCATGCTGCGCAACATGATAATATCCATAACCGCCGTGTCGGTGGTGATACTTGGGCTGGCGATGTTATTCGGCGCGGCGTTCGCGCGCGGAATCACTGCCTCGATAAAACACTCGGTAAAGGAAATAACGGCCATGGCGAAAGGAGATTTCACCGGCAAGGCCGAAGCGTTCGCATTGGCCCGCAACGACGAACTCGGGGAGATAGCCCGTTCCGTCAACGACATGAGGAGCAACGTGGGCGGCCTGATAAAGAGCATAAAGGAAAGCTCGGAGAGGCTGACCGAGGCCGCAGGCATGATATCCGCGGCCACGCACCAGATAGCCGACGGCGCGCAGCAGCAGGCCTCGGCGTTCGAGGAGATATCCGCCAGCGTGCAGACGACCGCGTCTGCGGCGGGGGAAGCCAGTTCCGTGGCCAACAAGGCCGGCTCTGTTTCGCGCGAAGCAAAGGAAGGCATGGAGGACACGCAACAGGCCATGGGCGAGATTGAGAAAAACTCCATAAAAATGGCGGAAGCGGCCTCCATAATCACCGAAATGGCCGAGCAGACCAA
>CAYPTM010000447.1:0-2105 GCA_964413345.1 uncultured Elusimicrobiales bacterium | reverse complement strand
GAAAACGGACAACAACCTGCTCATACTTAAAACGGACATGAGCTCCGGCCACGGCGGCAAGTCAGGCCGCTTTGAGCGGCTTAAGCTGGCGGCCTCCGAATACGCTTTTGTTCTGGACCTGGAGGGCCTTAAAAAATAAAGCCATGCGCAACATCCCGCTCGCAGCGGCTCTGCTTGCCGCCACAACATCTCTTTCATTCGCGCAGAACATCGCGCTTGAGGAAAAATTCCGTTTGCTGAACGACAGCCCGGCGGTAAAGGGCGCGCAATGGGCCGTCTACATGGCCGACGCGGGAAGCGGACAGGTTCTCCTGGCGAAGAACAGCGGCCAGCGGATGATTCCCGCTTCCACGCTCAAATTGTTCGTTACCGCCGCAGCGCTGGCGAAGCTGGGCCCGGAGCACCGCTTTCGCACGAAGATATACGCGGACGGGAAAATAGCGGGAGCGACGCTCAGGGGAAATATCGTAATACTGGGCGGCGGGGACCCCTCGCTCGGCTCCACAATCATAAAAGATTCCACGCCTACCGCGAGGATTATAGAATCATGGGCTGACGCCATAGCCAGGACCGGCATACGTTCTGTTACGGGAGGAGTCAAGGCCGACACCCTGCTTTACGGCGGCCTGCCGGTGCCCGGCTCCTGGCCTTACGAAGACCTCGGCAACTATTACGCGGCGGAGTCATCCGCGCTGTCGATAAATGACAACCAGTACCGCCTGTGCTTCCGTCCCGGCAAAAGGGAAGGCGACAGGGCGGAGGTCCTGCGGACAGAACCGGAGGTAAAGGGCCTCTCCTTTAAAAACTTCATGAAGACAGGCCCCGCCGGCTCGGGCGACAACGGCTACATATACCGCGCGCCGGGGCAGTACGAGGCGGAACTGCGCGGTACTATACCGCTTGGCACAAGTGAATTCTGCATCAAAGGTTCCCTGCCGGAACCGGCCCTATTCACCGCCCGACTGCTTGAAACGGCGCTTGCCAGGCGAGGCATCAAGCTGGGGAAGAAAGCCTCGCTCGAAACCGAAAGCAGGCCGTACAGGACGCATGCGGTACTGGCCGAAACGCTCTCCCAGCCGCTCAGGGACATAGTCTTCATAACCAACAAGCGCAGTTTCAACTTCTACGCCGAGATGCTGCTCAGGGCGCTTTCGGAAGGGGACGGAAGCGAAGCCGACGGCCTTGCCTTCGTGCGGGATTTCCTAAAGCGGGCGGGAGTGCCCCAGGACGGAATAAAGATGGCCGACGCCTGCGGCCTTTCGAAAAACAATCTTGTCTCGGCCGAAGCGCTGGCCAAGCTCATGATATATATGAGGAAGTCCCCGATGGCGGAGGAATTCGAACGCTCCCTTCCTGTGCCGGGCGACGAATACACCACCGGACACATAAAACGCTTCTGCTGCGGGACAACGGCGGAGGGCAGGGTCAAGCTGAAGTCCGGTTCCCTGAACGGAGTGAGGAGCTATGCCGGATACCTGCGCACGGCTTCCGGCAAAATGCTCGCGTTCGCTTTTATCATCAACAACTATCAGGCCTCTGGCGACGCCATAGACAAACTGCATGAAGAACTGGCTGAAACCGCCGCTCGCCTTTAGCCTGTTGGCCGTTCTGGCTCCGGCAACGGCTTTGGCCGCCCACTGCGACGGAGAACGTGCCGCCGTTGAAAAGGCGGACACTCTCTGGCGGGGAGGAAACCCGCTCGCGGCGAAAGCGCTTCTCAAGCCCTTTGCCGCAGAAAAATGCCCCGCGGCGCTTAAGGCCACCGGCGACATCGTTTTTTTCGGCAACATACACAAGGGCGGCAGGCCGGAACCCGACCCGGCCGGCGGGCTGAAGTACTATCTTGAGGCGGAAAAGGCCGGCAGTCAGGATGGCATGCAGGCAGTGGCGCAGGCCTACGGCATGGGCTTCGGCTCGCTCTCCCGGGACGTGTTCGAGGCGCGCCGCAGATGGCGGGCCCTGGCGGAAAGGAAAAACGAAAAAGCGCGGCTTTCGCTTGGCCGTTCCTACAGACTGGACAAACCCAGGGAAGCGGAGCAGTCGTTCAAAAACTTTCTGGCGGCGGCACAACAAGGCAACCTTTACGGAATGATAATGACCGCCCA
>CAYPTM010000446.1:0-2107 GCA_964413345.1 uncultured Elusimicrobiales bacterium | reverse complement strand
CCTATACCATATCACCGAGAAGCTATCCTTTCCTGAAGGACATGAGGATTGAGATTTATCCGCCCGCCTATACGGCCAGAAAGCCTTACGAGATGGCGGAAGGCGCTCTTTCCGTAGAGGCCCTCTCCGGCAGCATAGTCAAAATACGCGGCGTTCCGTCCGAAGGATTGTCCTCGGCCGGCGTGCGCGTTGCCGGCGCGCACGGGTCCGTCCGTGTGCCTCTGGCGGGCGTCAGCGAGCTTTCCGCCTCCCTGCGGGCGGATGCCGATATCGATTTTTCCTTCGAACTTGAGGCGGCGGACGGCTGGAAGGACCCTTCCCCTCCGGCGCGCCGCGTTGCGGTAACGGCGGACAGCCAGCCTGTCGCCCGGCTCTTGTCGCCCGGGCAGGACCTGGAAGTCGCGCCGGGGGACGTAGTCCCGGTTGTTTACGAGGCGTCGGACGATATCGGCCTGGCTTCGGTCGAGCTGATGACCGAAACCCGCTCCGCCGGACTCCCGCCAAAGGCTGAAACGCGCCCCATAGCTTCATTCCCGTCTCCGGGCCCGCTCCGCAAGACGGGCGACGCCGCGCTCAGCATGGCCGGCGTGCCGCAGGGGACGGCGGTGGAAGTTTGGCTTGCCGCGCGCGACCATAATCCGTCTTCCCGGGGCAATCCGTCTTTGTCCTCCAAAATCATCATACGGGTCAGGGATTACGGCATAATGCACGCGCAGGCCGCGCGGGACTGGCGTTCCACGGGGGATTTGCTGCGCCGCATGGCTGAAAAGTATGAGGCGCAGTTCCGGCAGGTCCGGGCCTCTACCGCCGCGCTGTCCGGGGTTTATTCCAGGGAGATGGAGGGGGACTGGGACTCGCTGGAACAGAGCGTGGAGAGCGCTGTCACCAGCGCTTCCGCCGACCCTTACCTGAATGCCGGGGTGCTGGAGGAGATGAAGGCGCTGGAGAGAAGGACCCGGGCGGTGGGTGACGACGAGGCGGCCGCGGCCGCGCAGGCCGCGGAGAAAGGGGACGCCGGGCGGTATCTTGAGAACATGGAGTGGGTGTCCGGCGAGCTCAAGGCCATGTCGGAGGCGGCGGACGCCATTTCCAAAATGCAGTTCGTGAAGGATTTCGAGGGCCAGGCCGCCGAGCTGGCGGAGAAGCAGTCCGCCGTGGAGAATGCGCTCGAGGACATGCTCAATTCCTCGTCCGAGAAAGGCGGCAGGGGCGAACAGTGGCGCGAGCTGGAAAAGGCCGTGGAAAGTTTGAGGCGGCAGCTTGAAGAATTAGGTAAACTTATTGACGCCCTTCCGCGCCCCCAGTCGTCCGGCATGGGGGACGAGCGCCGGGTGTTCCAGGTCCCTGTCGGACAGGCGCAGGAACTTGCCGACAAGCTGTCACAGGCGCTTGCCCGGAGAGACCTCGCTTCCGCGCGCGAACTGGCGCGCCGCCTCTCGGAGCAGCTGGCCAGAATGAAAAAGGTTTTTTCCGAGGCGGCCCAGCACCAGGCGGAGTCATCATCCATGGGCGGCAAGTCAGACCCGGAGATGGACGCGCTTGCCGCGGAGTGGGAGGACCTTGCTTCCAGGCAGGAGCGGGCGCTGCTGGAAACGCAGGAAGTGCTTTCAGCGCAGGAGGGCCGCAAGGCCCGGCATCAGGAGGAAGGGCTCGCGCGGCTCGAGAAGGAACAGCGGACTCTCGCGGCGCGCGCCGGAGGGACAAGGGAGCTTGCCTCCCGCGGCATACCCGGGATGATGGTTTCGGCGGCCATCCGCATGTCCGTCAGGCAGGCTCTGCCCGCTCTGGCCGCGATGAGGCAGTCGGCGTCCGCCGCTTCCTCCGTAGTCTCCTCCACCGCCGCCGTGCAGGCTGAAATTGACGCGGTGGTCTCCGAACAGGAGCGCATCCGCGAGGAATTCGAGAAGCTCCTTTCCTCGGTTCCTCCGCCCGAAGGGGAGGAAAAATCCCGCCTTTCCGGCGGAGCCGAGGCGCAGTCCGAAATAATGCGCCGGGCCGGGGAGCTGCGGCGTCGTTTTGCCGAAAAAGCCGCCCGCTCCATGATGATGGACGCGCGCGCCGGGAAAAAACTTTCATCCGCCATGGCTGAAATGGACGGCGCCGGGAA
>CAYPTM010000445.1:0-2110 GCA_964413345.1 uncultured Elusimicrobiales bacterium | reverse complement strand
TAGACCGGCTGTCCTGCTCCGCCTATGCAGCCTCCGGGGCAGGCCATGACTTCTACAAAGTCATACGAAACCTCTCCCTTGCGCATGGCGGCGATGAGCTTTTTCGCTCCCGCGAGCCCGTTGACTATGGCGACGCGGATGGTTTTGTCCTTTATCTTTATCTGCGCCTCGCGCACCGCGCCCTCGCCCCGGACGGCGGTAAACTCCACGTTCTTGAGGGGCTGGCCCGACAGCTTTTCCGCCGCGTAGCGGAGTGCCGCCTCGGCCACGCCGCCGGAGTTGCCGAATATGACGCCCGCCCCGGTCTTGAAGCCGAACGGAAGGTCGAACGATTCAGGCTCCAGCGTGCGGAAGGCAAGGCCGCGCTCCTCTATCATGAGCGCCAGCTCCTGCGTGGTGATGACGCAGTCCACATCGGGATTGCCGTTCTTGGAGAATTCCGGACGCTTCGCCTCGAATTTCTTGGCGGTGCAGGGCATGATGGAGACCACGAACAGTTTTTCGCGCGGTATGCCAAGCTGCCTGGCGTAGACTTCCTTGGCCACGCTGCCGAACATCTGCTGGGGAGACTTGCACGAGGAGAGATTGGACAGCAGCTCGGGATGGTATTGCTCGGCGTATTTGACCCAGCCGGGGCAGCAGGAAGTGAACTGGGGCAGCTTCTCCCCCTTCTGCACGCGGGCGATGAATTCCTCTGTCTCCTCCACTACGGTAAGGTCTGCGGTGAAGGAAGTGTCGAACACCTTCGAGAATCCGAGGGACTTGAGGGCGGCCACTATCTGTCCGGTGGTGGTAGTGCCGGGCTCAAGGCCGAACTGCTCGCCTATGGCCACGCGCACCGCGGGAGCAATCTGGGCTATGACTACCGTGCCCTTCTGCTCCAGAGCTTTCCAGACGCGGTCAATCTCCGGCTTGGGCGTTATGGCGCCGGTGGGGCAGACGCGGGCGCACTGGCCGCAGTACACGCAGTCCACCTCGCAGAGGTTCTTGTCGAAAGCCGGCATTACGGCGGCCTTGGAACCGCGGAAGGCGAAATCTATGGCGCCTATGCCCTGAATCTCCTGGCAGACGCGCACGCAGTCGCCGCAGAGCACGCATTTGTTGGGGTCGCGCACAAGCGACGGGGTGGAAGTATCCACCGGCAGTTGCGGACCACGGGCCTTGAAGCGGACCTCCTTTATGCCAAGCCGCTTGGCAAGGGCCTGAAGCTGGCAGGTCATGCTTTTGGCGCAGGTGGTGCAGCCATGCTCGTGGCTGGCGAGAAGGAGTTCCACGATTATCTTGCGCATCTCGCGTATTTCCTCGGTGCCGGTGCGGACCACCATGCCGTTTTCCGGCGGGGTGGAGCAGGCGGGTACCATGCCCTTGCCCTCCACGTCAACCATGCACAGGCGGCACGCGCCGTATACGCTCAGGTCGGAGTGGTAACAGAAAGTCGGCAGCTCTATCCTGGCCTTGCGGATGGCCTCAAGGAGATTTCTTTCCCCTTCAAGCTGTATGGTCTTGCCGTCTACAGTGATTGTACCTTTGGTCATATGTTTTCCCCTTTCAGGCCTTGACCGCCTTGAATTTGCAGGCCGATATGCAGGCCCCGCACTTGATGCACTTGGCCGCGTCTATGGAATGCGGCTTGCCGCGCTCGCCGGTTATGGCGTTGACGGGGCACTGCCGGGCGCACAGCGTGCAGCCCTTGCAGACCGCCGCGTCTATGCTGTAGCTTACCAGAGCCTTGCACCGCCCTGCGGGGCAGCGCTTCTGCTCCACGTGGGCGCGGTATTCGCTCTCGAAATAGCGCAGGGTGGACAGGACGGGGTTCGGCGCTGTCTTGCCCAGCCCGCAGAGCGAACCCTTCTGCACCGCGAGGGCCAGCTTCTTGAGCAGCTCCACGGTCTCCCATGTCGCGCGGCCCTCCATGATATCGTCCAGCAGGGCGAGCATCTGGCGCGTGCCCTCACGGCAGAGAACGCATTTGCCGCAGGACTCGTTCTGCGTGAACTGCATGAAATAGCGCGCTATGCCGACCATGCAGGTGTTTTTGTTCATCACCACCAGCCCGCCGGAGCCGACCATCGCGCCGATGCTCTTGAGAGAATCGAAATCCATCGGCATG
>CAYPTM010000444.1:0-2140 GCA_964413345.1 uncultured Elusimicrobiales bacterium | reverse complement strand
GGGCCGCAAGTTTGATATTTATCTTTCAAGCGTAGTCTGTCCGGAAAATATCGGGGAATTGAGAGATGTATATTCCTTGGCGAAAGAACTTGGCCTATGGTATGCGGCGCAGCCTCAGTTGATAGGCGTAAAGCCCGCACCCGGGCTTGCGGGAAACGCCGAGTACAGGGATTTTTACAATTTTCTTATTGGGGAATTGCGTGGCGGAGGCAGGATATTCGGCACTCCGCAATACCTTGAATGGCTGCGTGATTTTACCCGCTTCCGATGCTATCCGTTCACCATGCTGGTGGTGGCTTCAGACGGGGCAACATATTATCCGTGTCTTGAGCAGGGAAGAAAGATCGGGAAAATACAGGATGCGGTCAGTATTGATCACCTGCGCTGTATGGGATTGGGACAATTTGGCCCGTACCCGGAATGCGACTCCCGGTGCCATTCCGCCTGCGCGGCTGGATATGCGGCTTTGATTGACAGTCCTTTGTCCGCGCTGCGCCAGTTGTTCCAGACTTCTGCTTACAGATAACGCAATCTGAACAGGTGGTCTGGGTTTGTAGTTTTCATATTGTTTGGATTTATTTCGGCATATTGTCTTGTGCAGAGGAGGATTTGCTTATGGATACTTGCTCGACCGTATCGGAAAATACCGGGAACACAAATGGCTCGCGGATAGGTTCATGGCTGCCGGCAGTTGGCATACTGGGCGGATTGGCGGGGTTTGGTATAGATACTTATTTTGTTTCGGAAATGTCGTACTCGCGCTACTCCTGTCTTTTGATCGTTTTAATGCTGCTGACGCTGCTGGCTGATATAGGCTACGGTTTTGCGGCAGGGCGGATGCTGCGCAACGACGTAAACAATTTGAAGTCAAAGGGAGACATATTACTTGCGACTATCTTACACTGTGTGGGAACGGGCGTTATAGTGGCCCTGGTGAATCTTCCATTCCTTTGGATTGCTGGGGATATAGATGATGGGAGGATTGCCCCCATAGCTTTGGCCATAGGCGGGTTGCTGGGTTTAATAGTTGCCCTGCCTTTAAGTGGCATACTGATTTTGTGCGCGCGCAAGAAACTCTCCATTTCGGCAACTCCCTCGGCAACAGGTTCCCTCTAAACTGTTCTGTGCGTGGCTCAGGCAGAGGACTGTTGCCAAGTCATATCTGACGCTGCATGCCATGTCTCTATCGCGAAGCAGCCTCATGAACGAGCTTTTGTGCCGACCGCGTGAGTGGCGGTGTATTGGTAAAGTCCGTATGCTGACAGATTGAGCTACGGCTTGAAGCTGTCTTCCCATTCGGATGAAACCGGGATTGAGACGCATGGTTTCAGGGAAAAACAGCGCGCGTTTTATGTAAAAATTTCCCGTTGGCTTGAATTGTTTTTTGACAAGTTTGCCTTTTGCAACTTAAGTTGGTTTAATGGACTTGACAGTAGTGTGCGAGAAGATTATAACCGCCTTTACAGAGGCGGTTATAGTGTTTTTGCTCATCACCGTCCGAAGCAGCTAACATCAAAATAATATCCGAGTCCAAGCGGGAAAACATACCGCTGACCACAGGAGGAATCATGTCCGGAAAGCTTGCATCATTTGTGGACGGCAACTACAAACACTTCAACGCCGCTGCCCTGGCAAACGCGGCGCGGGCGTATAAGGACCATGTCAAAAAAGGCGGGAAAATGCTGCTTGCCATGGGCGGCGCGATGAGCACTGCGGAGCAGTGCACCCCTCCGGCGGACATGATTCGCTGCAATAAAATTTACGCCATCAGTTGCACTGGCGCGAATCTGGAAGAAGTCATGGGGCGATAGGATAGCATCATGATGGATTTCGAATTGTTCATTGAGGTGGAAAAAGCATTTCGGCCCAAAGCCGTGATGCGTCAGCTTATCGAGTTGTACGGGCTCTATAAAGAAAAGGTGCTGCTCCGGGGAGAAGGCGCCGGCTCCAACTCGTCCAGCGCATATTCCGAGGTGCAGTATTACGGAAGATGCGATAACCTTGCTCGTGTCGCTGCCACAATTGCCACAAAAGAAAATGAGCTTTTATTCAATCTTATCGCTCAAAACTGTTGCCCGCTGCGAAGCCGGGAAATAGATATTTGGCTGGACAATTTCACTGAGCTTTCAGATGTGCTGAT
>CAYPTM010000443.1:0-2149 GCA_964413345.1 uncultured Elusimicrobiales bacterium | reverse complement strand
TGGACGCCTCCGCCTCGGAAAAAGCCCTCATTTTCAAACTCTACGCCCCGATGCTGGACTGCGGGCTGGACTTCCATCTTTTCACATACTATGAAGCTCCGGACAGCCTGAGGCAGATTCTCCGCCTGCCGGTCAAAAGCGTGGGGCTTGATTTCGTTGCCGGCAGGGAAGAAAACATGGCGTCCCTCGCGAGGCACGGCTTCCCCGGGGACAAGACGCTGGTCTGCGGGGTGGTCGACGGAAGGAACGTGGCCCGCAGCGACATCCCGCAAAAGGCCGCACTGGTGCGAAAGATAATGAAAGCAGCCCGGGTGCCGGAAGACCGAATCGGGCTTTCCAACGCCGCGCCGCTGTTCCATCTGCCGGTTACCCTCGAGGCCGAAAAGGGGATGGACAAGAGAATCGCCGGAAAACTTGCTTTCGCCAGGGAACGCCTTCTGGAGCTATCGCTGCTGAAAGACTTCATGGAGGGCGACACGGCCGCCGCGCTTAAATACAGCGCCGGAGCGCCCGGCAAAACGGGGCGCGCAGTCCGCCCGCGTGGAAGCACCAAAAGTTTTACCGCGGCGGAGATACGGCGCAGGGCTGAACTTCATGCCGGGAAGTTCGGCCTGCCACCCTTCCCGATAACGTGCATAGGGAGTTTTCCGCAGGACGCCGAGCTGCGCGCGGCGCGGCGTGGGCGGGCACGGGGCATAGTCTCCAAAAAAGAATACGACAGGCTTGTCAGGGAGCGGATTGCCCGCGCGGTCCGGCTTCAGGAAGACAACGGCTTTGACGTGCTGGTGCACGGGGAGTTCGAGCGCAGCGACATGGTGGAGTTCTTCGCCCAGCGGCTTGAGGGGTTTTCGGCCTCGTCGGAAGGCTTCATCATATCGTACGGCACGCGCGTGTACAGGCCGCCAATAATAACAGGGGACATCCGGCGCGCCGCCCCCATAACCCTTGACGAGACGCTTTACGCGCAGAGCCTTACGCCGCGTCCGGTGAAGGGCATATTCACGGGGCCTGTGACCATGCTGTCATGGAGCTTTTCACTCAGGCACGACGAACCCCGCGTGGCCGGGGCCCTTAACGCCGAAGCCATGGCGCTCTACCGTTCGGGCATAAGATTCATCCAGATAGACGAACCGGCCATAAAGGAACACGCCCCTCTGAAGGAAAAACGGCGCGGGGCATATTTCCTCTGGGCCGTAAGGGCGTTCAACGAGGCCGCCGCCCTTCCGCCGGACGCTCAGATACACACCCACGTCTGCTATTCCGAGTTCGGCGACATAATGCAATGGCTTAAACGCATGAACTTCGACGTTATTTCAATGGAGACGGCCCGCGACAGGGGCAAGACGCTGGCCGCCTTCGGCCGGGATTTCGGCAAGGCGGTCGGCCCCGGCATATGGGATATACACAGCCGCTTCCCGGCGGACCTCAAGACGGCAGTGGAAGTGCTGACTCGCGCGGCCAGGCTGTTCGGCAGGAGCAATGTTTGGGTCAACCCGGACTGCGGCCTGAAAACGCGCGACTGGCCGGAAGTGGAGGCTTCCTTCGCGGTAATGAGCCGCGCGGCGGCAATAATGAGGCAGGAAGAGGCGGATTGACGCGCCAAGCTGAAATGCAAACAAAAAAGGCCCGCCTAAGCGGGCCTTTTCATGAGAGAATACTTGAGTCCTTTATTTCTTTACAGCGGGCTTCACGGCCTTTTTGCCGCCCTTTGCCTGACCGGACATCTGGTCCTGGTAGACCTGACAGGTAGTGCAGAGAACCGCCGGCGCGGGAAGAGGCTCGGCCTTGCTCTTCGTCGCAGACTGCATACTCTTGCCGGTACCGGCTTTGGAGGTGCTCACCGGCTGCACTTCCGAAGAAACCGTCTGCGTCAGTGTTTTCGCATACGCATTACGCGCGTTGCAGTAGGTTTTGGACAGGTCCTTCAGCAGTATGTCGCATGAGGACGTCTTTTTGGTGGAGAACCCCACATACGCAGCCCGCTCATAAGGGGTAAGCCCTGCGGCATTCCCGGTTTTTATGGCCTTGTAGATCTGCATAGTCCTGCGGCATCTTTTGTTGCCGCCGCAATCGGCCAGCGTTCTGGGATACACCTCATAGCATTCCTTCGGAACCGGATCAAACTTAAGCAGGCGTGCCGCGGTCTGGC
>CAYPTM010000442.1:0-2150 GCA_964413345.1 uncultured Elusimicrobiales bacterium | reverse complement strand
CCTTGGGCGGAGGCTGCACCTGCACCCGCTCAGCTTTTGCCAGCGCCAGATTGAAGGAAGGTTTGGCCGCGGCAAGCTGCTCAACCGCGGAAAGATGCTTCTCCTCCTGAGGCGGTTCAACAGGAGCCTGAGCCGAGACTGCAGCCTGCGCCTCCGGCTGTGCGGCCGGAACTGGCTGAGCCGCCGGGGGCGGGGCCGATTCCACGACAGGAGCGGCAGTTGCCGCCGCTTCAGGTTTGTCAGGGAAAAGAGAAGAATCCTCAGCCTTGGCCGGGACCGGGGCGGGTTCCGGTTTGGGAGAGTCTGCCTGCACAGGAACGGTTTCAGCAGGCTTTGGCTGTTCCGCCGGTTTTACTTCCTCCGGCTTTACCGCAGAGGGCGCGGCCTCAGCCGGCACAGGGGTTTCGGCGGCGGAAGCCGGAACAGCCGCTTCGGCCGGGGGAAGAACTTCCGGCTTCTTTTCATCCGCGGCCTTTTCCTTGCCTTCGTCCGGAAGCTCGCCGTTTTCCTCATCCTCGGCGGGAATGACATCCTCGGTATTCACATATTTGGATATGAAGTAAAAGAGCAGGACAAGACTCAGTACGACGCCGGCAAGCGAAATGTAAAGAAGCAGATCCATAGTTAAATCCTCATCTCCAGTCCGGGCGAAACGGCAAAAACTTGAAGGGCGAGGCCCTCCTTTGCGGCGCGGGCGTTGAGCTCCTCCACCTTGCGGTCCAGGTCATCGTCGGACCTGTCCTGGTTATGATGGTAAAGCCCCAGATATTTCACTTCCGCGGCGCGCGCCAGGTCGAACGCCCGCTCGAATGTCGAATGGCCCCAGCTTATGCGGGAGGCGTATTCCTCCGCCGTGAACTCGGCGTCATGCACAAGTATGTCCGCGCCGCGGCAGAAGTTGGCGTACTGCTCGAACCCAAGACCGTCCGGATGATGGAAATCCAGTTCGTTGTCCGTAAGGAAAACGAAGGAGCGGCCCTTCTCCGTAAATTTGAAGCCGGTCCCTCCGTTGGGATGATTCAGAAAAACCGGCGTTATAGTAACGCCGTCTATATCAAGATTGTTTTCGCAAAAAGGATTGAATGAAATGTTCGCCGCTACGGCCTCGAACTTTACGGGAAAATTGGGCGGCTCCATGATTTTGGCGACCATCTCCCGAACCGAAGTGCGGGAAAGCGGACAGCCGATGACGCGCAGCTTGAAATCCTTTCTGTATATGGGCTGAAAAAACGGGAAACCCATTATGTGGTCCCAGTGGGAATGGGTGAAAAGCATCGAACAGGAGGAGACTTTCTCGGAAGCGAGCAGCTTGCCAAGGCGGCGTATGCCCGTGCCCGCGTCCACGACGATTATTTCACCGCCCGGAGTGCGGACCTCGACGCAGGCGGTATCGCCTCCGTATTTAAGATACTGCCGCCCGCTTACCGGAGTGCTGCCGCGGGCTCCCCAGAACCGTATAAGCATGGTCATCGTCCTCAAAGTGCATGATAACAGAATATCCGAACACAGTTCAACGGAAAAATAAGGCGGCCCCGGTTATTCACCGGGGCCGCGAACAGTCTTGCAGCGTTTTCACTTCCCCGCGCGGCGGACAGGCTCTCCGTAATACGCCTTGAGATAGAGAGCGCGTATTTCGCCCACAAGAGGATAACGCGCATTGCCGCCGGTGCACTGGTCGTCGAACGCCTGTTCGGACATCAGGTCCAGGTTGGCGAGGAACTCGGCCTCAGGCACGCCCGCGTCCTTGATGGACTTCGGTATGCCCAGGTCGGCCTTGAGCTTCTCTATTTCCTCTATCAGCCTGGTGACCTTTTTATCCTTGTCTTCTCCGCAGCCGGCGGTAAAGCCGAGGTAATCCGCCAGCTTGGCGTAGCGCCCCTTAACGAAAGGATACTTGTACTGGGGCAGCAGGCCCTGCTTGGCCGGGTTGTCGGTGGCGTTGAAGTCTATGACATAGCTGAGCAGCAGAGCGTTCGCCAGACCATGCGGCACATGGTGCATGCCGCCCAGCTTATGCGCCATGGAATGGCAGACGCCAAGGAAAGCGTTGGCGAAGGCCATGCCGGCTATGGTGGCGGCATAGTGCATCTTCTCCCGGGCGACGGGGTTGTTGCGCCCCTCGTTATAAGACGCGCGCAGATACTTGAATA
>CAYPTM010000441.1:0-2153 GCA_964413345.1 uncultured Elusimicrobiales bacterium | reverse complement strand
CGCCGCTAACTGACTGCGGCGGGTTCCTTTTTTGTTCGAAAACGGAATCAGAAACCGTTTACCGCCGCTTCCGCGTTTTTGGAGGTGACAGGCGGCAGTTCGTTCCCCAGGAGGCCGTGCTTTATAAGATACGCCGGGGTGCGCGTCGGCATGGTGGCCTTGAAATTATAGACCAGATTGGGCAGGCGCCAGAGGTTTATGGCCCTGTCCGGCCCGATAACGCGGTTAAGCAGTATGACAAGATTGTTGGTGCAGTTGTTGGTGAGGGTATTGTAGAATTCCCCCTCGCGGTTGACCGTTCCCTGCGCGACAATCTCTTTCACCAGTGCCTGCTTCTGCTCCGCCGAAAGCAGGACCGGGTAGGCGATAAGGCGCTGGCTGTCTTCAAGGCAGGTCTTGCGGACATAGGCTTCCCATGTGGTCATGCTCCAGATTATGGAGAAATTCCTGCCAAGACCGGCCTGCAGCGAGTAATTCTGCCCTTCGCGGAGATAGGCTTCTATGCTGAGCACGAGCCCCTTTGCCTGGTTGCCCTGCGCGTCCACGAGTCCTCCCGGCTTGAAGGTGACCATCATCAGCGCATGGGCGGCAAGCCATTCCGGATTGAACGGCTTCTTGATGAAATAGACCCTGTCCACGAGGTCCGGCTTTATGATGGTGTTGCGCCAGTCGGAAATGATTTTTCCCTTCTCGCCAAGGACGCTCCAGCGCACATTGCCGACGGTGAAGCCGTCCGCGCGGGTCCCCGCGAGGAAAGGCGGCCTGGAGGAGGCCTTGAACGGGACAACCACTTCCTCCTTGGATACGGGAACGCGGGAGAAATGCTTTACCTTTAGCAGGGCAAGATTGTCGGAAGCGCGGGCCATTGCGGAAACAAAAACCGTCTCCCCGTTTAATTTGGCGGCCTTGTCTGCGTCCAGCGCCAGCAGGAAAATGCGCCCGTCCGAAGTGTTAAGCGTCACCTTTTCGTCCTGCACGGAAAGAACTCCGGTCAGCGAGTATGGAACGCCCCAGCCGTGTTCAGTGGCCGGAACGGCAGCAGCGCCGGCCACGTCTTTGCGCACGGTATCGACGGCGAGGTCCGAAAGGACCGTCTCATCGGCCACCCGGTCCATGTCGAAAGGAGTCTGCCCGTAAGCCAGTCCGCCAAAAGCAAAAGAAACAATAAGAAGAAGATATTTGCCCATAATATTGCCCCCTGTCGGTCTATAGTTAAATTTTATCTAAATTTGACTGCCGATGGACATTCATTGGACCCATTATCCGATAGTTTTATGTCCTAGTGTAGTGTCTCTCAAATATCTTGACATATGGAGCCCCGGATTTGAGACAAATTATAGGAGCGACGACACCGGAGTACTGCCGGTACTTCAAGGAGGAGAGACGACTAATTTGGCCGAAGACGGGCCTCCCTTCTACTGGAAAGGCTGGGGCTCTTTTGTCCGGCTTCCGCGTTGCTCGTCTTTCGCATGCCTCGGCATGCTCGTTCCTCGCGCCTTGAAGCTGGAACAAAATAACCCCAGCATATGTAAAGACATTTGAGAGACACTACACTAGCGGCAAATGGGACCCTTGGACCATAAAAAAGCCCCCCGCCTTGAGGCGGAGGGCTTAAAGATGCGCTGCCCTGAACCTAAAACAGCTTCGCGAAACCTTCCACCGCCTTGCGGAAAGGCTCCGGCGGCGCAGACAGCACTCCCGCGCCTACCTGCCCGACTCCCGGCTTCTTATGCGCCACGCCGGTGTCGATGAAAGGCAGTATGCCCTTTTCAGCCACCTTGATGACGTCTATGCCGGTCGGCGTGCCGCGGAAGTTCAGCTGGGGAATCTGGTAAGCCGTGTTTTCCGAGGCCGTAATCTCATACATGGCGAGGGTGTAGCCCACCGCATCCGCGACAGTGCCGCCGACGAACTGGACTATGGCGGGGGCCGACGCTATGGCGAAGCCGCCCAGGCCGTTGGTTTCGGTGATGGCGCTGTCGCCTATATCCGGATTTGCGTCTTCCTTGGTGAAACCTGGGAAGAACAGTGCGTCCGGAACCGGGGCGGGACCAACAAACCACTCGTCCCCCGTGCCGGCGAGCTGCACGCCGAAATCCGTGCCGTTGCGCGCCATGACCACGGCTACGCTGCTGTGCTTCACGCCGCGCGCC
>CAYPTM010000440.1:0-2160 GCA_964413345.1 uncultured Elusimicrobiales bacterium | reverse complement strand
TAAATACTGGCTTAAACCGGCTCTGCTTGGCTGCGGAGTCCTTTTCGTACTGATGGAACTGGGCCTGCGCCTTGCAGGTTCGGCATATGCTTACGCTCGCCAGCGGGCGCAGGAGAAGGTCTCTTCCGGCACGGGCTACACCGTGATGACCTTGGGGGATTCCTTCACCTTCGGAGGCAACGTAAGCGTCTGGAACAACTATCCATATGCTCTGGCCGGCCTGCTGCGTGAAAACCCTGCCTTCAAAAATTCCCGGGTAGTGAACCGGGGCCGCTGTGAATTCAATTCCCGGCAGGTTGTACAGGAGTTCCGGGAGCAGGTGGATGCAGTCAGGCCCGATGTTGTCGTTTTGCTCGCGGGCTCGAGCGATAAATGGAATCTGAGCGGCTGGGACAAAGCCACCCCGCTGTTCCTGTCCAACTGGAAGGAGAATGCCAGGCAGGACCAGATGCCTTACGCCAGCTTCGAGGAGCTGGCTTACGCAGCCAATGACTACGGTTTTTCCTCGTCCGGCGGCTGGTTCGGCAACACGGTGGGCAGGCTGCGGGTGGTAAGGACCCTGCTGTACCTTAAAATTAATCTTAAGGTGAAATACCTGCTCTGGCGGGCCGGGAAGGAGAACTGGACCGGAGAGAAGCTGGCGGCGCTGTCCCGCACCGCGGATTTGGAAACCACGGAGCGGCTTGCCGACTATCTGGCGATTCGCAGCCGGTATGACCTTATATTCGATACCGCCGTTTCAATGCTTGCCGCGCCGGGGGCGGAACACAGCGAATATATCCGCAGTAAAGTATTTTTTCAATGGCTGGCATGGGCGCACAGCTTCCAGAAACGCTATGACGCTTCCGTTCTGGAAAGCAAAATGGAGACTCTTTTGTCCCGCTCCCCCGCTCTCGCCGGGAATGAAGTATTCATGAAGTATTTGCGCCTTTTCCGTGACAGGGAGCATCTGGACTTCATGATAGAGGACATCATGCGCTCCAATTTGAAGGAGATAATCTCGGAGTGCAGGCGCAGGGGAATCCGTGTCGTATTGCAGACTTATCCGGGCTCCTATGATTCGGTGAACGGGGTTATAGCCGCCGTCGCCGCCGAAGAGTCGGTGCCGCTGGTGGACAATAAAGCCATTTTTGACGGTCTGTCCGCCGGAGGGGGCCGGGAAAAGCTTCTTGCCGGGGATGACCATTGCACTCCCGAGGGATACAGGGTAATGGCCCGGAACGTTTACGGCACCCTTGTGACGGACGCGAAGGCAAGATAGCCGTTTATTAGTCACGAATTTAAAGGCCCGCCCCCATTACAGGGGCGGGCCTTTAAAAATCCGTATTTCTGAATCTCTAGAAGTTGCTGTAACCGGCGTCAAAGCGTCCGTCGCCGTAAATGTTGAACTCGCGCGTGCCCATCTTGGAGCTGGAGAACATTCCGTCCTTGTGGGTTATCTGGAGTATCAGCGAGGCGCAGCCCATGGCGCTGCCGTCGTAGTTGTCACGGTAGTAGGGTTTTGCGGTAACCTGCATGTCCAGCGAGTGGAGGGCCGATACTTCCGACTTAAGGGCGTAAAGTCCGACGCCCTGCAGGTAGCGGTCCTTGCCGTCAAGCGTGCCGCCGGGGATATAGGTCACGCAGTAGCGCGCGCTTATGCCGGTAAGGCCGAACATGGTTTCAACCTTGAAGTCGTAGCAGTTAAGGCGCTCGTATCCCCATCCGTGCATCTGGGCCGGGGATTTGCCCTGCGGCACCACGTCTAGGAACATGCTGCGGGCGGTGTTGACCGCCTGCCCGTTCGTGATGACGTTCCACAGAAGGGCTCCGCCCGCTATTATCACGGGAGCGGCCACCAGGGGGGCTATCTTGTTTCCCCCGCCGGAGGAAAGGGTGCCGGGCTTGAGCAGGCCCATGCCGGGGCATTTGTCCGGATTGGAGCAGGAAAGAATGAGGTCGTTGGTGATTTTGGCCGGCTTGTAGTCTTCCGGATGTGCCGCCATGTCCTGCTTGATGAAGTCGAGGTCGGCCTGGGTCAGGTCGGCTTTTTTCTTTTTCATCAGCGCGACTATTACGGCCTTGCGGTCCGGCGCGGCGGCCTTGACCTTCGGGGAGGAAGTGACTTTGCCCTTCATGGCTTCAAGCTTTTCCAGCGAAGCCTGCTGCGCCAGCGCGGAA
>CAYPTM010000439.1:0-2160 GCA_964413345.1 uncultured Elusimicrobiales bacterium | reverse complement strand
GCCGTGGGCTACTGGGACGGCAAGGCCATAACCTTCAGCAAGGAATTCACCGAGAGCTGGATGGCGGAGCATGGCTACACCGCGGAAGACCTCATGAAGAAGGACGGTCCCCTGCTTGAGCTTACCCGCTATGTCGCCCCCAACTTCGTGCACGAGGCCACCCACCAGCGCCAGAGCGCGTGGGCTATAGCCAACAAGGTCTACCAGCCCTACCAGCAGGACCTCGAAGTCGAGGCATTTTCCATGGGCGGTCTGTTCGTGATAGAAAAGGCCAAGATGGAGGCCGCCGCCGGAAACGAGAATTACGGCTCGCAGATACTGGAAGCCCACCTCCAGCGCGCCATATCGCTGAAGAAGGACGGTCTGGTCGGCATAACCCGCGAGGTCGCGCCCCTGTATCAGAAGCAGCCCACGTTCGAGGGCTTCTCGGCCGACGCGTTCTCCGTGGCCAGCATGATATCCGATGAGCTCGCCGCCCGCAAGAAACAGAAAGCGGAGCATCCCTTCGTGTTCGCCGCGCAGGAGAAGCTGCGCCAGGGCATAGACCCCAACAACGGTTCCCTTATGGGCACCGTGGCCCAGCGTATGTCGGCTGACGATATCAAGGGCTTGAACACCCCGACCCTTGAGGCGCTCATGAACAGCCCCTTCAGGTGGTATCAGGCTTACGGCGACAAGAAGGCCTCCGACCAGCAATGGATAATAGAGACCAGAAAAGCTATACTGGAGTCCTCCTCGACGGCGAAGACGGTTCCGCCACTGCCGGGGAAATAGGAGCCATAGATGAAAACATCTTTAATGCTGTGCGTAGCTTTGTGCGCGCTGTCCACCGGGGCCTTCGCGGCTGAAACGCCGCAGGCCAAGAAGAAGGCTGTGGCCGCGAAAGCCAAGGTCGGGCAGGAGGCAGCAGTGAAGCTTACACCTTATACCCAGTACAATGAATACTTCTCCGTCAGCCTGCCGGACGGATGGGGCATGACGCCGACCGGCGTTTCCGGCGAGGCGCAGAAGGTCTACGGCGTGCAGAGCTTCGGCCTTCGCACCCCGGACGGCGTGCTGACGCGCATCTCGGTGGATTATTACGGCCCCGGCAACTCCATGTACGGCACCTTCCAGTCGTTCGTGGACACCTTCTCCAAGCCGGACCCGCTCCTGAAGATAAAGGACGACAAGTTCAGCGCGGTCTCAAACGGGAAGCTTGCCGGCCGGCAGACCAAGGAGTTCGAGCATCAGACGGTGGAATTCCAGCCGCCCGATGCCGCGGCCCCCAAGCGCGTGCCGGTCAAGGAAGCCTTCATAGTGGTGAAGGGAGAGCAGGGTTTCTATACGCTGCGCTACTACTCGACGGTGGAGCTGTTCGCCAAGAACCTTTCCCTGTTCGAGGCGGTAAAGAAGAGCTTCAAACCGGTCCAGAAATAAAGAAAGGTTGTTTTTGACATGACGAAAGGCCCCCGCGTCGCGGGGGCCTTTTTATATTGTGACGTCTGGGGAGAGTGGCGGCGTCACTTTAAGTCACGCTCGCGTTTTTCCTCTTCCTCCTCGTCGCAGGGCGGGCAGTTGTTCATGCCCAGCAGGGAATAGACGGGACACCAGCCTACGAAAACTACGGCCAGCGGAATGAAGCCAAGCACTCCCAGCCAGTTCCTGTAGTATATTCCCAGGCATATTATCAGCAATCCGCCCGCTATGCGCACCACCTTGTCCAGCCTGTTCATGTTTTTCTTCATGGTGCGGCCTCCTTGTGGTCGTCCGTGTCCCTGCGCATGATAGTTTAGCTCCATAAAGCCTTTTACGCCAGTTTAGGCCCCCGCAATCGTCCGTAATCGTGGGCAACGGTCTTGGCGCATGTCGCAAAAGCCTGCCTGGACCTGGGGTCTTTGCCGGGCGGATGGAGAGACTCGCGGGAAGAAGAGCCCCCGGCTTTTGCGCGCATTTCCGGTTTTTATCCCGTGACATTTATCACAGGGTTGTGCCCGCACTTTTTATATAATATATATCCATTACACGCCTGAATAAAATATTAGTAAGGGGGTTTTGATGTCCAGCGGCAGAAAGTTGATATCGGTGGTAACCTCGGCATATAACGAAGAAGAATGTATTGATGAGCTTTGCCACAGGCTGCAGGCCGTGTTCGCAGAGAATAAGAACTACGATTTCGAA
>CAYPTM010000438.1:0-2169 GCA_964413345.1 uncultured Elusimicrobiales bacterium | reverse complement strand
CCGGCCTTGGTGCCCGCGCGCTCGACGGCCTGCTCTATGGTGTCGGAGGTGATGACGCCGAAGATGACCGGCGTTCCGCTCTGCATTGAAACCTGCGCCACGCCCTTTGAAACTTCGGCCGCCACATAGTCGAAATGCGGCGTCGCCCCGCGTATTACCGCGCCCAGGCAGATGACGGCGTCGTAGCTTTCCTTGGAGGCGGCGAGCTTTGCCGCAGCCGCGGGTATTTCGAACGCGCCGGGGACCCGGACGATGGTGATGTCCTTGTCGTCCGCGCCGTGCCGCACCAGCGTATCCACGCAGCCGCCGACCAGTTCCTTCGTGATGAAATCGTTGAAGCGGGATGCCACTATCGCGAACTTGCCGTCCGTGGCTATAAGGTTTCCTTCCAGTGTCTTTGCCATCTATCCTCCTATGCTGAGCTTGTGGCCCAGCTTGTCCCTCTTGGTTTTAAGGTACCGCAAATTGGCGGGATTAGGGGCTATCTCTATGGGCACGCGCTTTGTAACCTTCAGGCCGTAACCCTCAAGCCCCGCTATCTTGCGCGGGTTGTTGGTCATCAGTTCTATGCGTTTGAGGCCGAGGTCGGCCAGTATCTGCGCGCCTATGCCGTAATCGCGCAGGTCGGCCTTGAAGCCCAGCGCTTCGTTGGCCTGCACCGTGTCCATGCCCTGGTCCTGCAGATTGTACGCCTTTATCTTGTTCACAAGGCCTATGCCCCGGCCTTCCTGCCTCATATAGAGGACCACACCCTCTCCCCGGCGGTTTATCATCTGCATGGCGCGGGCAAGCTGGTTGCCGCAGTCGCAGCGCAGGGAATGGAGAACGTCCCCGGTAAAGCATTCCGAATGCACGCGTACTAGTGTGGAGCCCTTGGCGCCGGGTTTGCCCATCACCAGCGCGGAATGTACAAGGCCCTGCGGCGTGTCCCGGTAAAGAATAAGTTTGAACGTGCCGAATTCCGTGGGCAGTACGCTTTCCCCCACTTTTTCTATGAGGCGTTCCTCCCTGCGGCGGTATTCTATGAGCTGAGCTATGGAGTAGGTCTTGAGCCCGTGGCGGGCGGCGAATTTTTTAAGCTGCGGCTGCCTTGCCATGGTGCCGTCGGGGTTCATTATCTCGCAGATTACGGCGGCGGCCGGCAGTCCGGCCAGCTTCATGAGGTCCACTGTGGCTTCCGTGTGGCCGGCGCGGACAAGCACGCCTCCCTTGCGGGCCATCAGCGGGAAAACATGCCCTGGCCGGGAGAAGTCCTCCGGGTGGGATTTTTTGTCCGCGAGGAGGCGTATGGTGCGGGCGCGGTCCTGCGCGGATATGCCCGTGGTGACGCCTTTGGCCGCGTCAACCGAGACTGTCCATGCAGTCCTGAATGGGTCGGCCGTGCCGGGGCGGTTGCAGTCGCTGAGCATGGGGCGGAGCTCAAGCGCGGACAGGCGTTCCTCCTCCATAGGGACGCATATGAGGCCGCGCCCGTGCGTCGCCATGAAATTTATGTGGGCCGGCGTAGCGGCGGAGGCGGGGCAGACCAGGTCGCCCTCGTTCTCGCGCTCCTCGTCGTCCACTACGATTATCATCCTGCCTTTCTTTAAATCTCTTACCACTTCTTCCGTGTCGTTGAGCATAATATCCCGTTAAATGTAGGTAGGTAAATTATAACACTTGTCGCGCCACAGCGCAGACGCCGCAAAAAGCCCCCGCCTCAAGGCGGGGGCTTTCATAATTCCGGGTTGGCTGCCTGTCTCAGACCTTGAAGACGGAAGTGTCCTTCTTCATCTGCGAGGACATGGAGGACAGTTCCGCCGCCTGGCTGGCCATTTCCTCCGAAGCAGACGCGTTGGATTCTGTTATGGAGGTGTTCTCCTCCATAGCGGCGGCCTGCTGCTGCGCGGTGGAGGCTATGCCGGTAAGCTTGGAGGTTATCTCCTCCGTGGCGGCCGCCACGCGGGCCGTCTTGTCGGCGGCGGCCTTGGCCACTTCCGCGCCGCGAGCCACGGCATGGCCGCTTTCGCTGATGAGGCTTTCTATATCCTTTGCCGAAAGGGCGCTGCGCTCGGCCAGCTTGCGTACTTCGTCCGCCACCACGGCGAAGCCCTTGCCGTGCTCTCCCGCACGGGCGGCTTCAATCGCCGCGTTCAGGGCCAGCAGGTTGGTCTGCTCGGCCATTTCGGT
>CAYPTM010000437.1:0-2173 GCA_964413345.1 uncultured Elusimicrobiales bacterium | reverse complement strand
GGCATAGAGACGGCCATAGAACTCAAGCACCGCGACAAGAACGCCAAAATAATAATGCTTTCCATGCACAGCGGGCAGGCCATGGTAGAGAAAGCCATGCGCGCCGGCGCGCACGGCTATGTCCTCAAGGACAAGGGCGCGGAGGAAATAATCAACGCCATCTACGAGGTCAACAGCGGCAGGTATTACCTTTCCCCCGAAATATCCGGCCTGATGGTGAACACCATGCTCGGCAAGGGCGCGGACACGAAGACTTCCGCCCTCGGCCCCCTCAGTTCCCGCGAGCGCGAAATACTGCGCCTCATCGTACTCGGGATGAGCGGCCGCGAGATAGCCACCAAGCTCGGCCTTTCCGCCAATACCGTCCACGCGCACCGCAATTCCATCATGCGCAAGCTGGACCTGCACAAGCAGACCGAACTTGTCTGCTACGCGGTGAAGGAAGGCATAATACAGCTGTAGGCGTTTGGTTTTGAAAACAGAGCCGGGCGGCCCTTTCGGGCCGCCCGGCTTTTGCCTGTGGGGCCGTTCCGCGTCCACGGGGTGTTGGCCGCGGAACGGCAAGGGTCAGAAGGCTTCGGTTATGCCGAAGTACGGTTCCACCCCCCATTTGCTCGCGCCCAGGTCCAGCCGGAAGTTGATTTTTTCCTTCTCGTCCAGCCTGTATCTTATTCCGCCTCCGCCGGAAAACTGCGGATTTTTCAGGGACAGCTTTCCCATGCCCGGAGCGGTGTTTCCCGCTCCCGCGAAGAGAACCGCGTAAAACCTTTTCCCGGTCTTGAACCTGTATTCGGCCTGGGCGGAATAGCCCGCCCGGTTCATGAAATAGGAGTTGTATATGCCCCTGAGGTCGTAAAGAGGCATGTCGTAGAACGGGACGTCCTGCCCGGCCGCCGCTGCCGCGAACTGCAGGCCAAGCACCTGCTCATCCCGTATCTCCACATAGCCGCGAACGCCCAACGCATAGCAGTTGTATGCATACTCGCTGCCCAGCGCTTTCCTGTAAGCGCGGGCTGTGACCTGCGCCAGTATGCCGGCGGATGGATAGAATATGTTGTCCCTGCTGTCGTATTCGAGCACGAGGCCGAGACCGCTGCCTATCCCGCCTTTGCTGCCCTTCACGGCAGCGCCCGCCAGTTCTCCCCCCTGCGCCTTGTTGCGGATGGAAGTCTTTTTCAAGTCGTAGGAAACGCCTGCCCGCAGATTTCCCCACAGCACATGTGTTACCTGCGGCTGAAACAGGAGTGTCCTGTTTGTGTATTTTTCCTCCCGGGCCTTTATGTCCGAATAGCTCATATCGCCGTTGTTGCCGATTCCAAAATAGCTTGTGGGCATATCCATATACAAGAGAGTGCCTTTGACCTTAAGTTTTTCATCCATGATGTAAAACTCCGGCAGCATCTGAACGACGCTCTGGTTCTTCGTCGTATATATGGCGTTGAGTGTCACGTTGTCGGGCTTGGCCGTGGTGGCTTCCCCCTTCTGTCGGAGCACAAACACCGCACCGCCTCCCAGGGTGAGGCTGGTTTCGGGGGTATACATTACAAGAGGATACGCCACCGGCTTTATTGTCGTGGATGAATTCTGCGGGACCGTGTCTGTTCCCTCCGCCGTTGAAGTTATGAAGGAAACAAGTAGCGTGAGCGCCAATGCGTGTCTGGTCATGCCTTCTCCTGTATTTGTCCGTTTGCAGTCTCTGCGTTGAAATGGGATTTGCCCGTAAAGTATTTGCGTATTTTGAACGTCAGGGCGTAAGCTGCCGGGACTATGAAAAGGCTCATCGCGGTGGAGGAGACTATTCCCCCTATCACGGCCCAGCCCATGCCGACGCGCTGTGCGGAAGCCTCGTTAAGCCCGGCCGCCACGGCCGCCATGCCGGCCACCAGCGCGCCGGATGTCATCAGGATAGGCCGTATGCGCGTTCTGGCCGCCTTGAATATGGCCCTGCCGAGGCTTGCCCCCTGCTCAAGATGCAGGCGTATGCGGTCCACCAGCAGTATGGAATTCTTCGCCGCTATGCCGAGCAGCAGTATGCAGCCTATTATGGAATAGATGTCCATTGAGAGGCCTCCAATCCACAGGGTGAGCAGCGCGCCGCTTGCCGCGAGGGGCAGCACCAGCAGTATGGCGAATGGCGCGGTGAAGCTCTCGTACAGGCTTGCAAGGACAAGAT
>CAYPTM010000436.1:0-2175 GCA_964413345.1 uncultured Elusimicrobiales bacterium | reverse complement strand
CCGGCACCTTGTTGGCGGCCAGGCAGACCGCGCCGCCGAAGCCGTCCAGCAGGACTCCGCGCTCGTATTCCCCGCGGACCACCGACTCCGCGACAAGCAGGGCCACGTCGGGGAAATCCACGGACTCAGCCGTGTAGCAGCCGAAATCCGCCACGTCGTGGCCAAGGCCCTGCAAAAATTTCTTCAGCTTCTCCTTCATTTCAAAACCGCTGTGGTCGGAACCTATCACCAGCTTCATTTGGCGCTCCTTCTTGCCTGTGGGCTTCGCGCGGGCAAAGGCTTGCGCATTTCCAGCGCGCCCTGCGCGGTGACGCGCACGCTGGGAGACTTGTCCTGCGCGAGCGTCTTGAGGGCGGCGTCCGCCCTGGGATCCTGCGAAAGCGCGAGCAGATTGGCCACGCCGCCGCGCAGTTCCTCGTCCTCGTTAGAAGCCTGGAGCAGCAGGAAGGCGGTGGCCTTTTTGTCGCCAATCCTGGAAAGCGCGCCCGCCGCCGCTATGCGGACCATTATGTCCTGGTCCTTCTCCATTATGTCGCGCATGGTCTGCTCCCACCTGGGAAGCTGCATGGCCGAGGCCAGCATGACCGCCGCCACGCGGACGTTCTCGTGCGGCTCCGCCAGCAAAAGAGGCATGCGGGCCTCGAGCTCCTTCATGACCGGGGCGGGGTCGCCCGAAGAAAACCACTGCGCCTGCGCCAGCGTCATGCCTTCCGGCAGGCCGGAGCACAGGAGCTCCAGCTGAAGAGCCGCCGTCGCCCGGACGTAATTGTTCTGGTCGGCCAGCGCGCGCACAAACAGTTCGCCCGCGCCCGGCACGTAATCCGCTCCGTTATGAACCCACGCGGTAAGGGTCATAAGCGCTTCGGCGCGCACGCGCGGGGCGGAATCGGAAAGGCTCTTCTTGAGGTAGGAGATTTCCTCCTCCCCCGGATACTTGAGTTCGGCCATCGAGGACAGAAGAGCCTCAGCGTCCCCGGAAGCCTTCTCCGCCTTCTTGCCCGGCAAGTCGGGCGTCTGCGGAGCGAGAAGCTGCTTGCCAGCCGGCGTAACCACTATCTCGGGCACATCGGCGGACGCGGTTTTAGACGAAGAAACGGTCCTGCCGATATGCCTGTAAAGGTAAATGGAGCCGCCGGCCAGAACCAGCGCCGCCGCCAGCCCGGCCAAAGCCTGCCACAGAGAACTGCGCGCCGCCTGAACGGGCGCGGCCGCGGTGGGCCGCACCCCTTTAAGGTCGGTCTTGCAGATTTCGCATTTATCCCAGGAATCCGGGTTGGGATATTTGCAGTCCGGGCAGACTTTCATTCCTTATATATCCTTAATTACTGAATGCGGCCGCGCCTTATATCGCGCCCGCCACGTGCTCGTGCGTCTGCGGTATGACTATCCGGGAGACCAGCGCGCCTTCCCCGATGGCGTTCACGCCCGCCGCTATGGCGGTGCGGACCGCGCCCACTTCCCCGCAGATGGAGAAGTAGCCCTTGCCGCCGATAGCCATGCCGAGGCGGAGCTCTATCATATCCACCTTCGCGGCCTTGCAGGCGGCGTCGGCGGCGTAAACCGCGGGAACGGCGTCCTTGGTCTCGACGATGCCGAGCGCCTCCACCTTGCCGTGGGGAAGCTTCTTCTCGAACGCGGCGTAGACGTCCTTATGCACGTTGCGTATTATGTAGCGGGCAAGTACGGTGTCGGAGGCGATGTCCGCGCCCGCGCGGAGGGAGCTTTCCACCTCGCCGACCGGGCCGGTGACCACGATCATGTATTTTCCGCGGGGCATCGCCACGGCGCGGAACAGTTCCACGCCGGCGGCCTTACACATCGCGTCCGCCGCCTCAACGCCCCTCGCTATCGAGGAAACTTCCAGAAGGCCCAATGCTATGTTAGCCTGCATATGAAAAACTCCTTACGCTATCCTGAAATACCCCACCAGCACGCAGTGGAGGGGGCGCACGAAGTGCGTCGGCTTGGTTATGCCGTCGCCCGTGGGCGTTCCTATGGACATGGAGGCGTACCCTTCGCCGAAGCCCAGCCCGTAGAACGACGGGGCGTTCTTGACGTATATCGAACACGCCATGGCGCGACCCATCTTAGTCAGACTGGCGACATGGGTAGAATACATCATCGCCGTGTGATGATTGCCGCCCTCGGCGCGGACGGACAGGCTTATGGCCTCGT
>CAYPTM010000435.1:0-2182 GCA_964413345.1 uncultured Elusimicrobiales bacterium | reverse complement strand
CCGGGGACAGCGTGGTCCTGGCCGACTGCGGACACTGCAACGGGGCGGACATACACCTTATGGCTGAGCTGGACAAGACAACGCTCGGCAGGCTTGCCGGTTTCGCCGCATGGAATACAGCCTCCAACACACTTGGCACGGCGCTGGCCCATGCCGCCATGATTGCCGCGGGAAAACACACGGGCAAATTCCGGCAGGAGCAGTCAGACCTGCTGACACGAACCCGCCTGCTTGAGGACTGGCTGTTCCAGAGCCTTGCGCGCGAGGAAATGACGGCATACTGCCTCAAGAACAAGGTGGACCGCTTCGGCTTCGGTGACCGCTGGAAGGAAATGGACGCCATGCTCGACGCAAGAATGAAGGAACTGGCCGGCCAGCTCATGCCGCCGCTGCCCCCGTTCTCCTCGGACTTCCCATGGCGGAGGCTTTTCGAGACGGAGGTAAAATGGAAAAAAGCGTGATTTTCGGCAAACTAAAGGGCGGCCTTATTGTATCCTCGCAGGCGCCAGATGAGTCCCCTCTCTGCACCCCGGCGGTGCTGTCCGCCATGGCCATAGCCGCGCTGGGTTCCGGCGCGGCGGGCATACGCCTCAACAGCCCGCAGGTGATACGCGCCGCGCGCAAGGGCACGGACGCGCCCATAATCGGGCTCTACAAGGACTTCTCTAAAAAAGCCTACATAACCCCCACCTTCGCACACGCGAAAAAAATAGCCGCGGCGGGAGCGGACATTATCGCCATAGACGCCACTTCGCACCGGGACAACCTTAAGGACTTCATCCGCAGGATACACGAGGAACTGGGCGCGCTGGTGGACGCCGATGTTTCCAATGAACACGAAGGCGAGCTGGCGGCCGAAGCCGGAGCCGATATGCTGGCTTCAACCCTTTCTGGCTACATGGGCGGCCCCGTGCCGGCAGAACCGGATTTCCCCCTTGTGGGCCGGCTGGCCCGCCTGGGACTGCCGGTAATGGCCGAGGGACGTTACGCCTCCCGCGAGGATGTCATGCGCGCCCTCAGCCTGGGCGCCCACTGCGTCTGCGTCGGAACGGCCATAACCCGGCCCGATGTGCTTACCAAGGCTTTCCTGCCATGAGAACCGTTATCGCGCTGGACATAGGGGCGACAAGCATAAAGGCCGCGGCAATCGATTCGGAAGGCCGAGTGCTGACGCGGGCGTCCGCCCCCACGGAAGGGGCAAAAGGCCCGGACAGGGTGCTGGAGAACGCGGCCGCGCTGGTGGACCGGATGCAGAACGAATGCGTCAACGCGGGCCTCGCGCTGGGCGTGAGCTCGTGCGGGAGCATCGACCCCGCCACCGGCGTTGTGGTAGAGGCCACGATAGTGATGCCTGACTGGCCCGGAACCGATATCAAGAGTTTCATGGAAAAGCGCACCCGGCTTAAAACCGCCGTCCGCAACGATGGGGAGGCCGCCGCGCTTGGCGAGGCGGTCTACGGAGCGGGCAAGGGCGTGAAGGTGTTCGCCATGCTGACGCTGGGCACGGGCGTGGGCGGAGGACTGGTTTTCAACGGTGAGATTTTCGGCGGGGAAACGAATCTGGCCGGAAAGATAGGACACATGAAGGCGGTGCAGGATGGCAGGGACTGTTCCTGCGGGGCGCGGGGCTGCCTTGAGGCATATGCCTCGGCCTACGCCTGCCGTGCGGCTTTTGGGAAGGAGCCTTTGGAAGTGTTTTCCATGGCCGCCAAAGGGGACGAGAAGGCTGCCGCTTTCGTCTGCGAGGCCGGCACGGCCCTTGGACGGGTCTGCGCCGACCTGTGCAACTGCCTTAACCCCGGCATGATAGCGATAGGCGGCGGCATGGCCGAGGGCTGGGAACTGCTCTATCCCCATGTGATGATGGAATTTGAAAAGTGCGCCATGCAGGAAACCGCGAAGGCCGTAAAAATCCGCAAGGCGGTCTGCGGAAACGACGCCGGAGTGCTTGGCGCGGCGGCGCTGGCGATGAAGCTTTAGGAACTCAAAGGTTCAGCATCACACCGCAAACGCGGCAGAAAGGTTTAGGGAACGATTCCCCTCAGCGGGCGGCGCTTCCCAGGCCGGAAATGAAAGTTTTCAGCGGCCTGTCCACATTACCCATATCAAGCATCCCGAACCTGGGATATTCCATATTAAGCGTGATGAACAGCGTCAGGGCCATGACGGCGGAGAAACTGGC